>JBATMK010000174.1:0-15328 GCA_049289815.1 Flavobacteriales bacterium | reverse complement strand
GAAAGGCAAACAGATCCTGGATCAGACGGCGAAAGTCTTCTGGCGCTTCGGCATCAAGAGCCTCACCATGGACGATGTGGCCACCAAACTGGGCATCAGCAAGAAGACGCTGTACCAGTACGTGAGCGACAAGAACGACCTGGTGGACAAGATCCTCAAGCACTTGAGCTACTGCTACAAGTGCGATATCGACCTGGTGCGCGCCAAACCGCAGAACGCCGTCGACGAACTCTACGCCATCACCACCACGGTGTCGGGCCAGATGGCGGGCATACACCCTTCCATCCACTTCGATCTGGAGAAGTACCACCCGGAAGCCTTCAACAACATGCTGAAGGGGAAGCGCAAGGAGATCTTCGAGTGCATGACAGAGAACATGCACAAGGGGATCAAGGAAGGTTTGTACCGCGAGGACCTCAACATCCCCATGATCGCCACGATCTACATCGCGCGGTTCGACATGGTGTTCGATGGTGAACTGTTCCCGCCGGGCAAGTTCAGTATGCAGGACCTGCACTGGGAGATCTTCCGCTATCACGTGCGGGGCATCGCCAGCAAGAAAGGACTCGACTATTTGGAGAAGAAGATGAACAAAGACCGTGTGACCGCATGAGGAGCATCCCCACCCTGCTCGGAATTACGCTGGCCGTTGCGCTGAACGCGCAAGGGCCCGTGCAACTGAGCATGCAGCAGGCCATGGACATGGCCGCTACCCAGAGCTATATGACGCGCAACAGTGCGCTGGCCGTTGAGATCGCGCGCCACCGCACCAAGGAGTTCACCGCCATCGGCCTGCCACAGATCAACGGCGAGGTCTCGATGAACAACTTCATCGATCCGCCCACCTCGCTGGTGCCGAATTTCTTTTCGCCTCCGGGTCCCGGCGTGCCCGAGTATCTCGCGGCATCGTTCCAAGTGCCATGG
Organism: Flavobacteriales bacterium; assembly: GCA_049289815.1. Classification (GTDB taxonomy): domain Bacteria; phylum Bacteroidota; class Bacteroidia; order Flavobacteriales_F; family PHOS-HE28; genus PHOS-HE28. The sequence continues at coordinate 14,404 of JBATMK010000174.1, read as the reverse complement.
CAGGTGAGCGCCGGCGGCACCATCAGCCAGTTGATCTTCGATGGCAGCTACCTCATTGGCCTGCGCGCCGCCAAGGAACTGAAGCTCCAGAGCGAACAGGACCATGCCAAGTCGCAGGCCGATGCGCGTGCGCAAGCGGCCAAGGCTTACCAAGGTGTGCTCGCTGCTGAAGAAGGCGCGCGGCTCCTTGGCGAAGGAGTGCCTTTGCTGGAGAAGAGCCTGCACGATGCAACAGCCATGCAGCAGCAGGGTTTCCTGGAGAACACGGACGTGGATCGCCTGACGATCGACCTGGCCGCGCTGAAGAACCAACAGCGCAACTTCCAGCAGCAAGGACAGATCGCCCGCGCCATGCTGGCCCTCACCCTCGGACTTCCACAGGGCACGCCGATCACGCTCACGGACAAACTGGATGCGCTGATCGACAGCCCTGAAGAAGCCGCGCTCAGCGAACAGGCCTTCGATCCCAACTCGCACATCGAACTGGATGTGGCCAGCACTTATGCCCGCCTGCAAGTGCTCAACATGAAGAACGAGCGCAGCAAAGGCATGCCCAGCCTCGGCGGATTCTTCAGCCACCAGCAGGTGTGGAACGGTCCCGAGTTCGATCCCGGTGGCAAGTACCCGTTCTATCCCACCACGCTCTGGGGCCTGAAACTCACCGTGCCCATCTTCAGCAGTGGCATGCGCTACCACAAGGTGCAGCAGGCCAAGCTCGGGCTGGAGCAGGCCGAGATCAACCGCGTTGCTACCGAGCAGCGGCTCCTCACCACGGCCGAGCAGCAACGCCTTGCCGCGCGCAGCGCGTTCGACAATTACACCACCGAGAAGAGCAACCTGGAACTGGCGCGCAACATCATGCAGCGCACCACCACCAAGTTCTCCAACGGCCTGGCCACCAGCTTCGAACTCACGCAGGAGCAGGGCCGCTACCTCACCGCGCAACAGACCTACGTGCAACGCCTTGTGGACCTGCTGGTGGCGCGCACCGAACTCCGCAAAGCACTCGATCTCTACTGAACCACCCCATCGATCCCGTGATGAAGAACATACTTACCTATACCACCATCGCCGCGCTGCTGGCCGCCTGCGGTGCCGCAACGCCCACCGACGACCTGGGCCGCAAACGCGCAGAGCTTGACTCGTTGAAGGCGAGCTACGCCGCCACCGCGGAACTGATCAAGGACGTGGACGCCTGGATCGCCGAGCACGACAGCACGGTGAAGAAGTCCTTGCCGAACATCACCACGTTCGCGTTGACGGCCAGCCGCTTCGAGCACTTCGTGCAGGTGCACGGTAATGTGAAGGCCGACAAGAGCGCGGATCTTTTCGCCATGGCCGGTGGCCGTGTGCGCCGCATCCTCGTGAGCGAGGGCGACCGTGTGCACAGCGGACAGCTGCTGGTGGACCTGGACAACGATGCGATCGACAAGCAGATCGCCGCTGCTGAATCCGGCGCCACCCTGGCCAAGGACCTGTTCGAGAAGCAGAGCCGCCTGTGGGAACAGAAGATCGGCAGCGAGGTGCAGTACCTCAGCGCCAAAAGCCAGAAGGACCAGGCCGAAGCAAGTCTCGCCGCCTTGCGCGAGCAGCGCCGCATGACGCAAGTGACCGCGCCGTTCGACGGTGTGGTGGACGAGATCATGGTGAGCCAGGGCGACATGACAGGTGCCCGCCCCGTGGCCCGCGTGGTGGATCCCAGCGGTGCAAGCCTCGAAGCCGACGTACCCGAGAACTACATCAGCAGTGTGAAGAGCGGCGATCCGGTGAAAGTCGAGTTCCCCAGCCTTGGCGATACGATGACCGCCGTGCTGAGCAACGTGAGCAAGTACATCGATCCGGCCAACCGCACCTTCCGTGTGAGCGTGCGCATGCCGAAGAACGAGGGCCTGGTGCGCCCCAACCTGCTGAGCGTGATCCACGTGCGCGACCAGGTGATCGATAGCGCCCTGGTGGTGCCCAGCCGCTTGATCCAGGAGAACGTGGAAGGGAAGAGCTACCTCTTCAAACTGGAGGAAAAGGACGGCAAGAACAAGAGCACGAAGGTGTACGTGGAACCGATCGCCATCTACAAAGGCTGGACGGTGGTGGCTTCCGGCACGGCCGATGGCCTGGTGGGCGGCGAAACGCTCGTTGACGAAGGCTCGAAGAACATCGCCGACGGACAGGAAGTGAACGTGATAAAACTGTGAGTTGGATGAACCGCATCGTACCGCAGCGGTTCGAACTGAGTGCAACATGGATCACAAGAACATAGAGAACGACGCTTACGGCCAAGGCCACGGCAAGCAGTTCGCCATCACCAGCTGGGCGGTGAAGAACCGCACCACGGTGATCGTCATCACCGCGCTGATCTTCGTGTACGGGATCTACTCCTACATCGCCATGCCGAAGGAGAGCTTCCCCGAGGTGGTGACCCCGGAGATCTACGTGGGTACACAGTACAACAGCAGCTCGGTGGTGGACATCGAGAAGCTGATCACGAAGCCGCTCGAGAAAGAGATCAATACGATCACCGGTATCGACGAGATCAATTCCACCTCGGTGCCGAACTACAGCACCATCCAGGTGAAGTTCGATTACGACGTTACGCCCACCGAAGCGCTGCGCAAGGTGAAGGATGCCGTGGACAAGGCTCAGGGCGATGTGAACTTCCCCAAGGACCTGCCCGCCGAGCCGAACATTTTCGAGCTCAACTTCAGCGAGATGATCCCGGTGATGAACATCAACCTCAGTGGCGATCACAGCATCGATCAACTGCACCACTACGCGAAGATCCTCGAGGACCGCATCGAAGCGTTGCCCCAGATCAACAAGGTGGACATCCGTGGCGTACCCGAGAAGGAGGTGCAGGTGACAGTGGACGTGCACAAGCTGGAGGCCCTCGAGCTCAACTTCGGCGATGTGGCTCAGGCGCTCCAGAGCGAGAACCTGACCATGAGCGGCGGTGAGGTGCTCACCGATGGCACGCGCCGGGCCGTGCGCGTGATCGGCGAGTTCTCCGACATGGACATGATCCGCGAGCTGGTGATCAAGAACGAGAACCAGAAGGAGGTGCGCCTGAGCGATGTGGCCACCGTGGCCTTCGACTACAAGGAAGCCGACAGTTACGCCCGCGAATACGGCAAGCCCGTGGTGATGCTCGATGTGATCAAGCGCGCCGGTGAGAACCTCATCATCGCTAGCGACAGCATAAACGCTATCGTGGAACGCGCGAAGGGAACCGTGCTGCCGCCCGATCTGACGATCACCGTCACCAACGACCAGAGCGGACAGACACGCGTGCAGGTGGAAGAGCTGTTCAACCACATCATTTTCGGGGTGATCCTCGTGGTGGGCACCTTGCTCTTCTTCCTCGGCCTGCGCAACGCGCTGTTCGTAGGGCTCGCGATCCCGATGTCCATGTTCATCAGCTTCATTCTGCTGAACGCCTTCGGGGTCACCCTCAACATCATGGTGCTTTTCTCGCTGATCCTGGCCCTTGGCCGATTGGTGGATGATGGTATCGTGATCGTGGAGAACATCTACCGCCACATGAGCAACGGCGAACCAGCCATGGTGGCCACCCGCAAAGCCGTGGGTGAAGTGACCATGCCGATCGTCGCTGCCACCACAGCAACAGTGATGGTCTTCGTGCCGCTGCTCTTCTGGCCGGGCCTCATGGGCCAGTTCATGAAGTGGATGCCGATCACCTTTATGGTGGCGCTGAGCTCCTCGCTCTTCGTGGCCTTGGTGGTGAACCCTGCCCTCAGCACTCAGTTCATGAAGGTGGAGCGCGAAAGGCCGAACGGGCGCAAGGTCTATCGCCTGAGTGGCATCCTGGCCGTCGTGGGAACGCTGATCGCAGTGCTTGGTCACTCGGCGCACAGTGGGTTCGTCACCGGTCTGGGTACCGTTACCGTCTTCTTCGCTTTCCTCGGTCTGCTCAATCTTTGGGTGGGCGTTCCCGGTACGCGCTGGTTCCAGGATGTGTTCCTGCCCCGGCTGGAGGCCCGTTACGAGCGCTTCCTGCGTTACGCGCTGGCCAGGCACCACCCCCGCACCTTCTTCTTCGGAACGTTCGGCCTGCTCTTCCTGGCCATCATCCTGCTGGCGGTGATACCGCCGAAAGTCGAGTTCTTCCCGATCAATGAACCACGCTACGTCAACGTCTTCATCGAGGCACCGATCGGCACCGACATCGAGAAGACCGACAAGGTGACGCGGATCATGGAGGCGCAGGTGAACAAGATCATCAACCAGCCTCCGTACACCGAAACGAAGGAAGTGACCCAGCCCGATGGTAGCACGCGCACCGACACCGTGAACTGGTTCATCAACTCGGTGATCGCGCAAGTGGGCAACGGCACGAGCGATCCCGGCAGCGGTGAGGTGAGCATGGCGAACACCCCGCACAAGGGCCGCATCCAAATGAGCTTCGTGGATTTCGCGGAGCGCCGTGGGCTCAAGACCAACGACCTCATGCTGAAGCTCCAGAAGGAACTTCCCGGTTATCCTGGAATGATCATCACCGTGGACAAGGACGCGGCGGGACCACCGACAGGTAAGCCGATCAACATCGAGATCACGGGCGAGGAGATCGAGCCGCTGCTGGTGGAAGCCGAGCGACTGAAGAAATTCATGGAGAGCAAGAACGTGCCCGGGGTTGAAGCCCTGCGGATCGATATCGACCGCGCGAAGCCCGAGATGCCGATCATCATCGACCGTGCGAAAGCGCGCCGCTTGAACGTGAGCACCTATGCGATCGCCGACGCGATCCGTAGCGCGCTCTTCGGTAAGGAGGTGAGCACGTACCGGATCGAGGGCGACGACGATGATTACAAGATCATGGTGCGCCTGAAGGACGAACAGCGCTACGATGTGGACGCGATCATGGACATGAAGATCACGTTCCGCGATATGCTCAACGGCCAGATCCGCCAGGTGCCGATCAGCGCCGTGGCCACGGACCAGCGCAGCAGCACTTTCAGCGCCATCAAGCGCACCGACCTCAAGCGCGTGGTAACGGTGAGCAGCAACGTGATCGCAGGGTACAACAGCAATGAAGTGATCGCGCAGATGAAGGAGGTGCTCCTTGGCTACGTCAAGGACGAGCAGTTCACCACCGTCTTCACCGGACAGCAGGAGCAGCAGATGAAGGAGATGAGCTTCCTGGGAAGCGCCTTCCTCATTGCCCTCTTCATCGTCTTCCTCATCATCGTGTGGCAGTTCAACAGCATCAGCTACCCGATGGTGATCCTCAGCACCGTGCTCTTCAGCACCATCGGTGTGTTCCTCGGCCTGATCGTGTTCCGGATGGACTTCATCATCCTCATGACCATGCTCGGCATCATCTCGCTCATCGGTGTGGTGGTGAACAATGCGATCGTGCTCATGGACTTCGCCAAGCTGCTCTTCGAGCGGCAGCGCGAAAAACTAGGGCTCGCGGAGGATGCTGTGCTCCCCATCGATGCCAGCCGCGAAGCCTTGATCACAGCAGGCAAGACCCGTCTGCGCCCCGTGCTGCTGACAGCGGTCACCGCGGTGCTCGGCCTGTTGCCGCTCGCCGTGGGCTTCAACCTGAACTTCGGTACGCTCTTCACGGAGCTCGATCCGCACATCCACATCGGTGGCGACAACGTGATCTTCTGGGGACCGCTGAGCTGGGCCGTGATCTATGGCCTCACGTTCGCGACTTTCCTCACGCTGATCATGGTGCCCGTCATGCTGCTCATTATTGCCAAGATCAAGCACCGCCGCGCGTACAATGCTGCGCGCCGTGCAGAGAAGGCAGTGACCACGCAGTGGGTGGCCGCAAACCTGAAGGCCTGATCCACCGGGGGTGTTCCTTGTGAACACCCCCGCATGGATACTGACCGCGTCATTGTGCCACCGTTGCGAACGCCCTTCGGGTAGGTTCGCGTGATGTTGCTCCGCTGCGGTCAGGTCCTTTTCTTCCACGTGGTCGGGGTCTGTGCCGTTGCACAGACCACCGCTGTTCTCACAGGTCGGATCACGGATGCGGCTTCATCGCGTGGGATCGCCAGTGCCAATGTGGAGATCGCGATAGGCGACACTACGCTTACGGCCATCAGTGATAGTCTGGGCTATTTCAGATTCGCTTCTGCACCGACCGGGATCGCTGAGGTGCGCGCGTCGCAGATCGGTTACGCGAGCACGGCGCAAAGCGACGTCTGGCTGCGGAGCGGCAAACCGGAACAGGTGGATCTGTCGCTCTCGCGCGAAAGCCGGGAGCTGCCCGAGGCCACGGTGCACCGTACCGTGGTGGTGCATCCTGCCCCGGGGGCATATGAGCTCACCGTGGAAAAGAGCCTGCGTTATCCCGCCACCTTCTTCGATCCCGCGAGGCTTGCGAACGCTTACCCGGGTGTGGCCGCCACGAACGACCAGGCCAATCACTTCAGTGTGCGTGGCAACAGTCCCAATGCGAATGCATGGCTGCTCGAGGGCGTGGAGATCGTTTCGCCGAACCACACCGGAAATGCGGGCACGCCCAGCGATCAACCCACGTTCAGTGGAGGCGGTACCACCATGTTGAGTGCGCAGATGCTCGGCAACTCGCACCTGTACACCGGTGCCGTGCCCTTGCAGTTCGGCAACGCGCTGGGCGGCGTTATGGACATGCGCTTGCGGCGCGGGGCCAACGACAGGGCACGTGTCACTGCGCAGGCAGGCCTCATCGGCATCGACCTCAGCACGGAAGGCCCGTTCGCCAAGGACGGGAAAGCCTCGTACCTCGTCAACTATCGCTATTCCACGCTGGGGTTGCTGGGTGCCATGGGTGTTGCCCTCGGCGATGAGCTGATCGCCTTCCAGGACCTTGCCTTCAATGTGTCCACACCCATGGGCGGTCACGCCTGGCTCAACGTCTTCGGCATGGGTGGCATGAGCAGTAACCGGTTCGATGCGAAGGAGGAGACCGAGCGCGAGTTCGACAAGGACGAACGGAACATCGACTACGGAAGTCACATGGGCGCCGCAGGACTTTCCAGCACGGTGGCCTTGGGTGAACGGGCACAGTGGCGCACGGCTCTGGCGTGGAGTGAAGGAGAACAGGAACGGTCGGAGGAGATGGCGCAATTCTCCACTGGGGACTTTGTGCGCGTTGAACAGACGCGCTTGCGTGAGCGCAAGCTCAGTGGTCAAACGGAAGTGCAGGGCGCGCTCGGATCCTCACTTGTGTACACCATCGGTGGCAGTGCGATGGAGCGCACGGTGGATCGCATCGGATTCAGCTTCCGGCAGGAGAATGTCGCGTGGCTGTTCCGTCCGTTCGCCGACCTGCGGATCACCTTGTCGGAACGGGTCTCCGTGTCGGCGGGTGCGGCATGGTCGCATTTCACGTTCAATGGTTCGTCCGCATTGCAACCGCGTATAGGGATCCAGTGTGTCGTTCGGCACAAGGCCATAGTGAGTCTCACAGCAGAGTCTCGCGCACAGTTGCCGCAGATGCAGTTGTACAGCACCGGCACCGATGAAGCTCCGCTCAACCACGACATCGGCCTGTCGCGCAGCAGCGAAGTGGTGGCGGCGCTCTCTCTGCCGCTCGGTTCGGGTGTCACCATGCTTCATGCTGAAGCCTTCTACCAGCAGCTCTTCGACATCCCGATCGCCGATACGCGCTTGGTGGACGACGCGGGGATCGGTACGTACAGCATGGTGAACGCCTGGGACGAAGCCACGTACATCAACTTGGTGGACAGTGGCGATGCGCTGAACGTGGGCGTGGAACTGGCGCTCGCGCGGCGCATGCAACGCAACTGGTTCTACCAGGTGAACGCGACGATCTACGATGCCACCTACGTGGATGCCAACGGCATGGAGCGGGACTCGCGGTGGAACGGCCAGTACATCGCCAACCTGGTCGTAGGCCGCGAGTGGGCGAAGCAGCGTGAAGGGAGCAAACGCACCTGGGGTGCGAGCCTGCGTGCGAACGCCATGGGGAATCAGCGCACTACACCCATTGATGCGGAATTGTCGCACGACGCCCATGCCACTGTGTACGACTTGTCGCAAGCATACACGGATCAGCTCGGCAGCATCTTCCGCATGGATGTGCGGGTATACCTGAAGCGCGAGCACCGCAACCGCACGGGCATGTGGGCGCTCGACCTGCTCAATGCCACCAACGCGCAGAACGAGGCGTTCAAGTACTTCGATGTGCGCAAGGATGAAGTGGTGACCAAATACCAGCTCGGCCTGATCCCCAACCTCAGTTACCGCATTGAATTCTGACCGATGAAAAAGCTGCTCTACATCGTGCTCGCGATCGTGTTCGCCCTCTTCGCGTATGTGAACCTCAACGACCCGGATCCCATTCAATGGGTGTTGGCCTACGGTAGCACGGCGGTGCTCTTCGCATGCGCTGCTGCTGGCCGCGCCGATCGACGGATCAGCTTAGCGCTGGCCGTGGCGCTGGGGATCTGGATGCTCACCATGAGCGGCGGCATGATCGACTGGTTCAATGCAGGCATGCCGACGATCGTTGACGAGATGAAGGCCACCAACCCGCACATCGAGGTGGTACGGGAATTCCTCGGCCTGCTGATCGCTGTACTCGCCCTTTTTTGGTTGTGGAAGAGCACGCCGCGCGAGGCACGGATGGGGCGCGCCTGAACCACGCGCATGCGACAGCTCCTGATCCGCATCGCCGGTCCGCTCTTCGGGTTGGTGCTGTTCTTGTTGCTCCGCCACCTGGGCAACGCGCCTGCGGCCATGGCCGGGGTGGTGCTGTGGATGGCCATCTGGTGGATCAGTGAAACGGTTCCGCTGGCGGTAACCTCATTGTTGCCGCTCGTTCTCTTTCCAGTGCTTGGTATTGCGACAACAGCCGATACCGCGCAGAACTACGGCAAGGACATCATCTTCCTCTTTCTCGGAGGGTTCCTGCTGGCTTTGGGGATGGAGCGCAGTGGCTTGCACAAGCGTGCTGCGTTGTGGATCGTAACGCGTGTTGGCGCGGCACCCTCGCGGTTGTTGTTGGGTGTAATGCTGGGAGCGGCCTTGCTGAGCATGTGGATCAACAGCACCGCCGCCGTGCTGGTGATGCTGCCCATTGCACTGGGCCTGGTGGACCGGGCGCGCAATGATGCGGAGCGCAAGAAACTCGGCGTCGCCTTGTTGCTGGGCCTGAGCTATGGTGCCACCATCGGCGGCATTTCAACACCCGTAGGGACACCGCCCAACTTGGTCTTCATGGAGCTGAGCAAGCAACTTTTTCCCGACCGCGCCCAGGTCGGCTTCGGGCAGTGGATGACCTTCGGCGTGCCATTGATGTTGCTCTATCTCGCATTCGCGTGGATGCTCTTGCACATGATGTTCACTAGACGGATGAGGGATGATCCGCAGGGCGCAGCGGAAGTACAGCAGGAGCTCAAGCACCTCGGGCCGGTCTCCCGCGATCAATTCTTCGCCGCATTCTTCTTCATCGTCACCGCCGTATTGTGGATCACGGGTGGCCGGATCGAGTTCAGCAGCGATATCGTCTTCGAGGGCTGGCGGCGGGAGGCCTGGGGATTGAAGGGTGTGAGTGATGCAGCGGTCGCCATTGCTTGTTCGCTCCCCTTGTTCCTGATCCGGAGCAAGCGACGGCGATCCGCTGAACATGCGGACCCCGCAGCTGAGGAAACAGCGTCAGGATCATCGGTATTCCCGCCTCTGCTGCCGTGGCACTTTGCGCAGGAGCGCATTCCTTGGGGAGTGTTGCTGCTGATCGGTGGTGGGTTGGCACTTGCCAGCGGCTTCGAGAGCAGCGGGCTGGCGGCCATCATGGGCGATGCGCTCACGGATTGGAACACCGGCAACAGCTTTGCGCAGATCGGGGTGATCGCCGCGGCGGTGACCGCCCTGAGCGAGTTGGGGAGCAACACGGCCGTGGCTGGATTGGCTTTGCCACTGCTGGCGAGTGCAGCGCCGGCCTGGGGCATGGATCCTTACGCTGCGATGATCCCCGGAACGCTGGCCGCGTCGTGCGGCTTCATGCTGCCGATCAGTTCGCCCATGATGGCCATCGTCTTCGGCACAGGCCGCATCCCGATCGGCACCATGCTGCGCACCGGCATCTGGATGGATCTCGCCGGTGTGCTGCTTCTTGCACTATGGTTCGGGTGGTAGTGCCTATTCGGTAACCACCAAGCTCTTCGTATCCAGGGCCCTCCCATCCACGATCAGACTGTAGGTGAACAAGCCGGGACCGCGTTTGTGGACGTACTGTGCTTCGTTCAGGCCGGGACGCAACTGCAACGGCACGCGCGCGATGGCATGGGCCTGCGCATCGTGCAAAAGGATGTACGCCTCACGGTGCACGAAGCCGGGAGCGACTTCCACGACCATGCGGGTGGAATACGCGAACGGGTCCGGTCGGCACGGAAGGAGCCGCGCGGATAACGCCATGCCTTCATCCTGCTCGCTGATGCCGATGCCCCAACAGTCGAGTCCGTAAGGGAAGTCGTCCATAGTGCCGGGTGGCGTATCGATATCGTTGCCCTTGTTCTGCTCCGGCGAGAACGGGCCCATCACACCGTTCGCATCGATGGCCGCCGCAGAAATGAAATAGGTGTCGTTGGCAGCCAGTCCGGGGATCGCGAAACTGGTGGCGCTGGTGCGGTACACGGCGATGAAGGGCTGAATGAGGTTATCGGTGCGCACACCGATCCGGTACTCCGGTGCGAAACCGCCGTCCACTTCCACGCGCAGGCCTGTGGGTTCATCGTGCACGATGATGTGCGGCACTTCCGGACCCAGCGCGAGCATCGTGGCACCCATACCATTGATGAGCGCGTTGCGCTGCAGATAGTTGAAGTCCACGAAGAAGCTGTCGAGCACTTGATCGCCGTTCGTGTCCATGCCAAGCACATCGTCGCTGGTATGTTGGTGGTCGGTGTAATTGGTGTCGGCCACATTGGCATCGCCGTTCTCGTTGGCGCTGGTGAAGCGTAGGTTGCGATAACCACGTTGACGGAACGGGATGTGATCGCCGCCACGTCCGTCGCGATCCTCCTGGTTCATTACGGAGATGGCCATGGGCACGGCCACTTGGTCCTGCAACTTCTCCTCGTACCACATCTTCACGCTGCGTGCGAACCCACGGTGCGGTGCTGCAAGAGCACCCTGGCTGAACAAGCGCACCTGCATGCTGTCGATGCTGCCCGGCGTTTCGCAGCTCGGGGGCGAGGCGGTGTTCCCGCACAGCACGCCGCCAACGATGTCGTTGTTCTGCACGCCCTTGATCGCAACGTTGTTGTCCATGCACCATTGCGCCATCGCATCGGCGCCCACGAGGCCGTGCTCTTCGGCCGTGGTGAGCATGAACACGATCGTATGCTTGAAGGTGTATCGGCTCATCACACGCGCCAGTTCCAACACCAGTGCGCTGCCGCTGCCATTGTCCTCCATGCCGGGAGCCGGACAGGTCACGTCGCAGTTATCGGCACAACGGCTGTCCAAGTGCGCTTCGATCAGCACGATGCTCGCATTGCTGGTGTCGCTGCCGGGCAGTACCGCAAGCACATTGCGCCAACCTTGCGTGTCGCCGCATTCGGCCCCGGTCTGGTCGAATTGCAGATAGGTCGGCAGCAGGCGGTTCTCGTTCGCGGCGCTGAACTGCTGGAACTTGGAGTGGGCCCATCGCCGCGCGGCGCCGATGCCGGTGGAGGCGCTCAACGTATCGCTGTAGCTGTTGCGTGTCCCGAATTGCGACATCCTTTCCAAGTAGCTCTTCAAGGAGTCGGCGCGCAGGAGCCAGCGCATTTCGTAAAGGATCACCTCATGGTCGTCGATCACCGTGCTCGCCGCAAAAGTTGTTGGATCATACTGGCCCTTCATCACCTGCTCGGCTGTGGGGCTGGTGCAACTGATGTTGCTGACGACCTGCGCGTGAAGGCTGCCCACGGAGCAGAGCAGCAGAAGGGCGGGAAGGCGTTTCATCCGGGTTCTGATCGATGCGGAAATGTAGTGCCGCTGCCCACGGCACCGTGCGACATTTTCCGTGCGGTTGGGCCGGAATGAGCGAAGCCCCCTGTTCCCAGGAGGCCCCGCAACCATCTCAGTGGGACTGGTTATTGCACCAACAATGTTCCGCGTGCCACACGCGATCCGATCACCACGCGGTATTCGTACAACCCGAAGCCAAGTTGCTCCTTTCTTACCCCGACGTTCACGTTCTGCCCGGCTTCCACGTTCGCATTGAACGCTTCAATCACCATGCGGCCGCTGGCGTCGTGCACCGTTAGGATCGCCTGGCCTTTTTCCGGTGCCATGAAGCGAAGGGCGCATGCATCCATGAACGGGTTCGGTTGAGCGCTCACCAGCAGCTTGTTGTCGTTGTCCTCTTTGCAAGGCCCATCGGTAACATGGATCAGCTGGGTGAAGGATGCTGCGTTGCCGCAATCATCCTCCGCAGTGTATTCGCGCACCAGGGTCGTGTTACCGAATTTGTCCGTGGACCAGGTACCTGTCATGACCACCTCGACCGCATCGCCGCAATTGTCCGCGGCAGTGCATTTCACCGGCTTGGGTATCGATGCACAGTCAACATCGAGTACCGCGGCGAGGTTGCAATCGATCACCGGTGCGACGGTATCCACCACGGTGATCACCTGCGTAGCGCTGGCCACGTTCCCGCATGCATCTTCAGCATACCATGTGCGGTTGATCGTATAGCTGCCTTTGCAGCCACCGGGCACGATCTCATCCACCACGTAAGGTGCGCCTGAGGCGGAACAGCCATCCTCCGCCCAGACTTCCGTTGGCGGGGTGAGGTCATCGGCACAGTCTGCGGTGATATCCCCGGGCACATCATGGATCACGGGAGCAACCGTATCAACCACCGTGATCATCTGGATGCACGTTTCCCAATTGCCCGCTTCATCACCCACGGTCCAGGTGCGCTCGATCAGCATGGGGCATACGCTCAACACATTGTCGTTGATGTCCCAGAAGTTGACAGTGGGGCAGTTGACGTCCTTGCGCATGATCGTGGGGCCGGTGTCCGCGGCATCCAGAGAGGTTCCGCAGGCAACCGTGGTATCGCGGCCGCACGAGACGATCAGCGGTCCGCAGCCATCGCAGATCTCCTGGGTTACTGTTGCGACCATCGTCGAGGTGCATCCGTTGGGACTTGTAACGGTGAGCGTGTAGAAACCTGCCATCGTTACGAAGGGGTCCTCGAGCCCGCTGCTGAAACCGTTCGCGCTGCTCCAGGCGAAGCTGGACCCAGCGATCGACGACCAGCCATCCAGTTGCAGCGGGTTGCCAAGGCAATCGAGTTCACCGCCAACCGCGTCGATCTCCGGTGTTTCGATGTTCTGGCCCACACCAGCGCCAGCAAGGCTGGTACAACCGTTGGCGCCGGTTACCGTGAGGATGTACATGCCCGGTACCGTTACGGTCGGGTTCTGGTCGGTGGTGGAGAATCCGTTCGGGCCAGCCCATGAGAATGTACCGTTGCCGCTAGCCGTGAGTTGTACACTTTGAACGGTGCAGGTCAATGTGCCTCCTGTTGCCTGCGCACCGGGAGCATTATCGTTCAGCGATACGCTGGCACTGGCCGAGCTGGTGCAACCGTTGCTGCCGGTCACTGTCAGGATGTACGTGCCAGGATCGCTGGCGATCGGGTTCTGGTCGGTGCTGGAGAACCCGTTCGGACCCGTCCACGCGAACGAGCCATTGCCGTTGCCGATCAACGTAACAGTGGTGCTGTTGCAAGTGAGCTCACCACCGGTCGCCTGCGCGCCGGGAGCTGCGTTGTTCAGGATCACGTCGGCCTGCGCCGTGCTGGTGCAGCCGTTCGCGCCGGTGACGGTGAGCACATAAGTGCCCGCCACGCCGACGGTCGGGTTCTGGTCGCCACTGGTGAAGCCATTGGGACCGGTCCATGCGAACGACCCATTGCCGCTGGCGAGCAACATCACGCTGGTGGTCGTGCAAGTGAGCACTCCGCCGCTGGCTTGAGCACCGGGTACGTTGTCGTTCTGTATCACATCGGCTTGTGCCACGCTGGTGCAACCGTTCGCGCCGGTGACAGTCAGGACGTATGTGCCCGCCGCGCTGACAGTCGGGTTCTGGTCGCCACTGGTGAAGCCATTGGGGCCTGTCCATGCGAACGAGCCATTGCCGCTGGCGCTCAGTTGAACACTGCTGATCGCGCACGTCAACGTACCGCCGATGGCTTGCGCACCTGGAGCAGTGTTGTTGAGAATTACGTCGGCTTGTGCCACGCTGGTGCAACCGTTCAAGCCGGTGACAGAGAGCACATAGGTGCCCTCAACACTTACTGTCGGGTTCTGGTCACCGCTGGTGAAACCGTTCGGGCCGGTCCAGGAGAAGGAGCCGTTACCGCTACCGGTCAGTTGAACACTACTGATCGTACATGTCAGCGTGCCACCGGTTGCTTGCGCACCAGGAG
>JBATMK010000173.1:0-10811 GCA_049289815.1 Flavobacteriales bacterium | reverse complement strand
GCCAATGCACAAGTGCATGCGGGCCAGTGGTCCCGTGAAGCGAACCGCGGCCATGATCTGCACGGCAGTGTGGTCGGCATTGTCGGCTACGGCAACATGGGGCGGGCTTTTGCGGAAAAGCTCAGCGGGTTCGGGGTGAAGGTGCTCGCCTATGACAAGTACCAGGCAGGGTTCGGTGGCGGACACGTCACGGAAGCTTCGCTTGATCAAGTGATGGCGGAAAGCGACGCGATCAGCCTCCACCTTCCACAGAACGATGAGACCAGGCACTACGCGAACGCGTCCTTCTTCGATCGCGCGGCCAAACCCATCTGGTTGCTGAACAGTTCACGAGGGGCCGTGCTGCACACCGCTGCATTGCTCGATGCGCTGGACAGCGGCCGCGTGCGCGGCGCCGCATTGGACGTGCTCGAGTTCGAAAAGCCGGACCTCAGCGGCCTCGTTGCGGTAAGGGAAACGACGTTGGAACGATTGCTCGCGCACGATCGTGTGCTCCTTTCCCCGCACATAGCGGGTGTAACTCACGAAGGGAGCGCCAAGATGGCCCATGTGCTGGCGGACAAGATCCTGAAGGACTTCCCGCATGGCCGCGCCTAGAAGCTATTTGTGCGCTGCGCTGGTTTCGTGCAGTTTCGCGTGCACCATGCCAGCGGAAACCCGGCTTCCCGACGTTCACGGCCATCGCGGTTGCCGAGGCTTGATGCCGGAGAACACGATCCCCGCCTTCCTCCGCGCCACCGAACTCGGTTGCGACTTCCTTGAACTCGATGTGGTGGTGAACGCTGAAGGTGAAGTGGTGGTGAGCCACGAGCCGTGGATGGATCATCGCATCTGCACGGGCCGCCAAGGGCATGCGATCGCAGCAGCGCACGAACGTGAACTGAACATCTATCGCATGTCCACTGAAGAGGTGCGCCAATGCGATTGTGGAAGTCTCACGCATCCCGATTTCCCGGCTCAACAGAACCGGCCAGCACACAAGCCGTTGTTGAGCGAGGTGGTGGCAGCGGTCAGCGAACACGCTAGGAAGACCGGGTCGCCCATGCCTCGCTTCAACGTGGAGATCAAAAGCGAACCGGAACTCTACGATACCCACCAACCCCGGCCCTTGGCATACGGCGTGACGGTCCTGCGCGAACTGAACCGGCTCGCCATCGATCGTTCATGCATCGTACAGTCCTTCGATCCAGCGGTGTTGGAAGCTGTTCACGCGATGGACCCCGGCGTGACGATCGCCTTGTTGGTGGACAACACGGATGGCGCGAGCACCAACCTGGGCCGACTATCGTTCACCCCGAACATCTACAGCCCGCATTTCAAGCTGATGGATGCCGCGCTCCTGGACGACCTGCATGCAAAGCAAATAGCCACGGCCGTGTGGACAGTGAACGATGAAGCGGACATGGAGCGGATGATCGCGCTGGGCGTGGGCGGCATCATCACCGACTATCCGGACCGCCTGATCGCACTGCTGGAGAAGAAGCGCTAGGATCGGGGCGCGAGCAACTGCTCAATGCCGTCTTCCAATGCGTCCAGGTCGGCGTTCCATTGCCCATTGTCCGCTGGGGCATCCACTGTCACCAGCCGGGCGCAGAGATCAACGAACCGGCCCGCATCGATGCTTACCAGCTGTGGCTTGAGCGAGTGTACCACGCGCACAACCTTTTCGCGATCACCGCGCTGGCGGGCTTCACGCAGGGTACCCAACCGCTCCACGCCCCGGCGCCGTACGAGTTCCAGGAGCATGGTGTCTTCCTGCCCCCGTGGCGGTGCCTGAACCACAGCTAACGGTGGCGCCAGTGCTGGTGCGGGTGCAGGCTGCGGCGCTACTTGCGGAAGCTCGACCTTGGGTTCGGCGGCCTTCTTCCCCACCATCCGCAACCAGGTGACCTCCTGCCGTAATTCCTTGAGTTCGGCCCGAAGGCGTTTCATGTACCACCCGAACAGGATGGCCGCTAGCAACAATGCTGTGCAAACGGCGGCAACCGCGATGGTCAATACCATGGTCCGCTGCTGATACGCTGATGTGAGCGCTTCCCGTCCCGCTTCCGTTACAGCGCGCTCAGTTTGCACCGCAGCCTTCAAGCTGTCCGCACGCGCTGCGGCCAATGCTCCGCCGGTGCGCGCCTGTTTCACCGCATCTGCCGTGCGCTGTACCCAAACTTCATCGCTGAACCGCAGCACTTGAACCCACTCGCGGTTCGCTTTGGTCATCTCGCCCAGGTCGGTGTACAGATCCACCAACGCCCGATGCGCGCGGAGGGCGACTTCCGGAGCGAGCGGTGCATTGTCAGCCAAGGCAACGGCCTCTTGGGTCTGGCGCAAAGCCTGGTTGGGTCCGGATATCAATGCAAGATCCAAGCGCGCGTTCACGGCAGCGACCAGGTCAGCTGAAGAATCAGCAACAGCGATGCGCGCTGACAACAATGCTCTGCGATCCTGGATCGACAGCGTGTCGGAAGGGGAAGCCTGAGCCACCACCAATGCCGGAGCAGCACAAGCGAAAGCGGCAAACAGGACGAACAAGAAGGGACGGCGTACCATGACTTCCGCCTTCGCATTGTGGCTGCGGCGGGCGCTGCGAAACTACCGGGCAGTACAACCGGAACCCGGGAAATGGAAGAGGTAAGTATCCCCGAAGTTCTCCACGATCGGGCGCCTACGGCCGGCCCCTACTTCACTACGAACCGCGCAGTGGTGCGTGAGCGTTGCTCGATCAGCGTTTCCCGGTCGTGCAGCAGTTTGGCAAGGGTCGGTTCATCGTAGTGGCGGACGGTGACCAGTTCCAGTCCTTCGTTCCAGCGCACCTCGTACTCGCTTCGGAGATCCAGCACCAACGGCTTCACGCGGTTATCGTTGTCCACGCAAACGGTGAAGGCGACGGCGCTGTTCTGCATCAGGTTGATGCACACCCCGTGCTTTGCGAACACCCCGAAGATCCCGCTCAGGTTCTCCTCCACGATGAACGACAGGTCGCGCGGCGTGATGCTGATCAGCACCTGCCCGGGTTTGATGATGAATGACGGGATCAGTGAGTCGTTCTCGCTGCGCTCATCAATGGTGCTCCCCGCAGCGTCCAGATCGAGGAAGGAGCGTACGTACAACGGAATGCTTTTCCGTTGGAGCGGTTGAAGGGTGCGCGGATGGATCACGCTCGCCCCGAAGTAGCTCAATTCGATCGCCTCCTTGTAACTGATGTGCGAGAGCAACTTGGTGTCCGGGAACCGCTTTGGGTCGGCATTGAACATCCCGGGCACATCCTTCCAGATCGTTACGCTTTCCGCATCCAACAAGTAGGCGAAAATGGCGGCGGAAAAGTCGGAGCCTTCCCGGCCGAGCGTGGTGGTATCCCCTTCGGAGGTGAAGCCGATGAAGCCCTGTGTTACGATCCTTCTCGGGCGGCCTTCAACTTCATCGAGCAGGCCGGAAGCCCGGCGCGCGGACAAATCCCAATCCATGCGGGCGCTGCGGTAGGTATCGTCCGTGCGCACGATGGTGCGGGCATCCACCCATTTGTTCGCAAGACCTGCACCCTTCAAATGTGCACTCACGATCAATGTGCTCCAGATCTCCCCTTGTGAAACGATCTGGTCGTAATCGCGGTCCACATTGGCCGATGGCTTGCCTTTCAGGAATGTGCTCAGCCGATCGAAATGCAGCACCAGTTCCGCACCGGCGGCGACATCATCGGGTGCAACCTCGGCAAGCACCACCATGTGCGACCGCCGCAGGGCTTCGATGCTGTCCGTGACATCCGCGCTTTCGCGGAAAGCCCAGACCACTTCCTCCAGCGCGTTCGTGGTCTTTCCCATCGCGCTCACCACGATCAGCAGGTCGTCGTTCGGGAAATGCCGCAACACCTTGGCCACATTGCGCACGCCTGCAGCATCCTTCACACTTGCACCACCGAACTTGAAGACTTTCATTGTTGTCCGCTGTCGGCCGCAAGATGCGGAAGGGCGATCACTTGGAAGCCATCACGGCCTTCGCCGATGAGGGTGCGCAATTCATCCAATGCGATCGTGCCGGTTACTTGAACGAAGTCAGCGGTTGTATCCAGGGGGCGAAGCGTGTTGAAGCGCGCCAACAGCTCCTGGTGCGTTGCCGGTATCCGGGCGTACACGGCGATGTGGTGATCGGCCGACAGGAGTTCCGGGGCCTGCGCGTTCACCTTGGCATAGCCGTAGCCGCCACCACGGATCAGCTGTTGCACATCGCTCAGCACGGCGAGACCGGTCGGGAGTTTTCCCGCGCCCTTTCCCTGCAGCACATGCGTGCCGGAATGGGCGCCTTCGATCCGGACCGCGTTGTACTCGTTGCGCACCAGCGAGAAGACATCGGAGTTCGCAACGAACGTCGGCAGTACGTGCGCAACCAATCCGGTCTTGCATCGATAGGCCGAAGCGATCGAACGAAGGCGCCAGCCATTGGCTTCACCGAAGGCCAGGTCCTCACATCGCAGTTCTTCAATGCCCTGGCGAAGGATGACACTTGGGCGGACGATCGTTCCGAACGCATGGGCGATCAGGATCACCAACTTGTATCGGGCATCGGCGCCGTTGAGATCGGATCGCGGATCGGCTTCGGCGAAGCCCGCCTGCTGCGCTTGGTACAAGGCTTCCGAAAGTGAGAGCCCCTCCTCCTGCGCTCTCGTCAGGATGTAGTTGCTCGTGCCGTTGAGGATGCCGTCGATGCGCAGGACCTCTTCACCGCTGAAGTGGGTTTCCAGCGCGCGCAGCACAGGGATGCTCCCGGCACAGGAAGCCTCGTACAGCAGCGATCGCCCGGTGGTACGCTGAAGCGCGATGAGTTCGGCAAGGTTCTCAGCGACAACACGCTTGCTCGCAGTGATGGCATTGCGACCGGTGCTCAATGCCTGCCGGATCACGTTGAGGGCAAGCACCGGATCGTTGGTCAATTCCACGATCGCGCGCACTTGATCGTCGCACAAGATGTCGAGCGCTTCGTAGGTGAGTGTGGCATTGCCGATCGCCCGTTCGCGGCCGCGCTCCTTCACGCACACGTGTTTCACATACGCGGCGGTGCCGCCTCCCGCAGTATTGCGGGACGCGTTGAGCAGTTCGAGAAAGCCCTGGCCAACACAGCCGTTCCCGAATGCTCCCAAGGTCAAGGATGGCTCGCTCATGATCAGGCGGGGATGAATTGGTGAACGTTGGCCCTCTTCAGCGCTGCCAGGGCGTTCGCGAGATCGCCGATCAGGTCATCCGGATGTTCCAGGCCGATGCTCACGCGCACCAGGCTGTCGTTAATACCCGCTGCGATGCGGGCTTCGCGGGGCACGGAGGCATGCGTCATCCTGCTCGGTACGCACAGCAGGCTCTTGACGCCACCGAGACTTTCCGCGAGCGTGATGAGTTGGGTGTGCTTCACCAGTTCCACAGCTGACCCCTCCCGATCATCCTTCAACCAGAAGCTGATCACACCACCGAAAGCGCTGCTCTGGGAACGGGCCACGAGATGGTTCGGGTGCGAACGGAGGCCGGGATAGTTCACGCCTGCCACATCGGGATGACCGAGGAGGAACTCCGCGACCTGCTGCGCGCTGTTGCTGATGCGTTCGTATCGCAGGTGCAGGGTTTGCGCCCCCCGGATGGCCAACCAACTGTCTTGCGGACCAAGGACCGCGCCCGTCGCGTTCTGGATGTACTTGAGGCGTTGGCCGAGCTCTTCATCCTTCACCACGATGCCACCTCCGATCACATCGCTATGCCCCGCGATGTACTTCGTGATGCTGTGCAGAATGATGTCCGCACCGAGCTTCAACGGCTGTTGCGCAACGGGTGAGCAGAACGTGTTGTCCACCAGCAACAGCGCCTTCGCCGCTTTGGCGATGGAAGCGATCGCGCGGATGTCGCTCACTTTCAGCGTCGGGTTCGTCGGCGTTTCGAGCCAGACCAGTTTCGTCTTCGGCGTGATGGCCTCCAGCACATTGCCCGGGTCGCTCGTGTCCACATGCTTCACCGAGATGCCGAAGCGGTTGTAGATCGTGTGCAGCGCACGGTAGGTGCCGCCGTAGATGTCGTCCACGGCTATGATCTCGTCGCCGCTGCTGAGCAACTTGAGCACGGCATCCACTGCGGCAAGACCGCTGCTGAAAGCGATGCCGCGCGTACCACCCTCCAACCCCGCAAGCAGTTCCTCGAAGGCCTGTCGGGTGGGGTTGTTGGTACGCGAGTAATCGAAGCCCTTGTTGATGCCGGGGGCCTCCTGTTCGAAGGTGCTCGTCTGGTAGATGGGCACGGATACCGCTCCGGTGAGCGGGTCGTGCCGGAGGGTGTGAAGGATCCTTGTCTCGGTTCTCATGACTTGTCCTGGGTTGTTGGGGCGAGAGATCTCGCGCCCGTGCGGGTGAATTGGAATGCACCGCGCCAGAAAAGTTTCCGGGAAAGGACCGCCGCAAAACGCGAACGGTCTCCTCCGGACAAGCCGAAAGAGACCGTGAGGTCTTGTTCGTCTTATCTCTCTCCGACCGAGTCGGAGCAGGATGTGGCACCGATGCTCTTACGAGCCGGTTGCCAAGGTTTCACAGGGCCATTTCCCTCCACCTTTCTGGATAAGTGCTGTCTTGAAAAGAACGCGGCGCAAATGTAAAGGCCACGCGCGCCAACTTTCAAAATTCGCGGATCATTTTCTTCTACAACCCTTGCCCTGCGGGATCTTCAGCTCTTCGCGATCGCGGCCAACTGCTCCGCTTCCAGGCTCCCGTTCAACCATTGGCCGGAAATGCTCGCGCCGAATCGGTCATAAAAGCGCATCGCATCCGTGTTCCAATCGAGCACCTGCCAGAGCATGCCGCTGTGACCTTGTTCCACGGCGTACGCCGCGCATTGCCTGAAGAGTTTCTCCCCGATGCGATGACCCCTTGCGCGCTCGGTAACGATGATGTCCTCCAAGTAGAGACGGCGTCCCTTCCAGGTGGAATAGCGCTCGTAACAAACGGCCATGCCAACCATCTCATCTGCGACTTCCGCCACCCAACCCACCCAAACGGCATCCTTCCCGAAACCTGCTTCCCGCATGTGTTCCTCGGTAACCGTAACCTCATCCGGCTCCCGCTCGAACACGGCCAGCTCCTTCACCAATGCCAGCATCTGCGGCACATCGAGCGCCTCGGCTTTCCGTATCGTCACCTCCATGCCACAAAGAAAGGAAGCCACAGTCCCGATATTCGCGTCGCATTGCATTCGCTGATCGGCTCATTGACCAATTCGCTAATTGACCCACATGTCCCAGATCAAGACCCTCGCCGAGTTCATCACCGAACGCCAGCACGAGTTCACCTACGCCACCGGCGAACTCACGCAGCTGCTTACGAGCTTCCGCCTCGCAGCCAAGATCGTGAACCGCGAAGTGAACAAGGCCGGCCTCATGGAGGACATCCTCGGCGCCGAGGGCACGGAGAACATCCAGGGCGAACAGCAGCAGAAGCTCGATGTGTACGCCAACGACATGTTCATCCGCATGCTGCGCAGCCAGGGCGAAGTATGCGCCGTGGCCAGCGAGGAGAACGACGACATCGTTCACTTCGAGAACGGTGGCAAGTATGTGGTGGCGATGGACCCACTCGATGGCAGCAGCAACATCGACGTGAACGTGAGCATCGGCACGATCTTCAGCATTTACCGCCGCATCAGCACGGGACCGAAAGCCACGATGGAGGACTTCATGCAGCTGGGTACGGCGCAAGTCGCTGCGGGCTACATCGTTTACGGTAGCAGCACCATGCTCGTCTACACCACGGGCCACGGCGTCAACGGCTTCACGCTCGATCCCAGCATCGGCACCTTCTGCCTCAGCCATCCCAACATCACCACGCCTGTTGATGGCCTCTACTACAGTGTGAACGAGGGCAACTCCGCTGACTTCACTCCCGGTGTGAAGGCCTACATTGAGGACTGCAAAAAAGCCAAGACCGGCGCGCGCTACATCGGCAGCCTTGTTGCTGACTTCCACCGCAACCTGCTCAAGGGCGGCATCTACCTCTACCCCGCCACGGCCAAGTCGCCGAAAGGCAAATTGCGTCTGCTATACGAAGCCAATCCGCTCGCCTTCATTGTTGAGCAAGCAGGCGGGAGCGCCACCGACGGCACCACGCGCATCCTCGACCTGAAGCCCACCGAACTGCACCAGCGGTGCCCGTTGTACATCGGCAGCAAGGGGATGGTGGAGAAGGCGATGAAGTCTTAAGTCTCTTGGATTCGCATCCCTAGCTTTACCCCCGTTCCCGAACCCGATGCCCCGAATCCGTGGCACCGGGTTTCGGGCATTTATGCGTCCATGAGTTTGACCAGTCTGCAGGATCTCCGCACCCTCTTCGCCAACGACCCGCGCTGCGCCGATGCGGCCAATGCTTTGTCCGCGCCGCGCGTCCGCGTCAACATCAGCGGAGTGATCGGCAGCGGGCGGGCGCTCACCGCCCATGCGATCAGCGAGAAAGCCGGCGGCACGCACGTCTTCGTCCTGCACGACAAGGAGGAGGCAGCCTATTTCATGAACGACCTGGAGGCGCTGACTTCCACCGGAGATGGGCCCAGGGTGCGGCTCTTCTACCCCGCCCCATCACGTTCGCCCTACGATCCGGATGGGCATCACGATGGCGAACGCGTGAGCCGCACCGAAGTGTTGGAGGAGTTGATGTCCTTGGGTCGGGAAAAGGCATCCTTCGACGGGCTCAGGATGACAATAGTGACCTACGCCGAAGCTTTGGTGCCGCTTGTGGTCGGTCGCGAGGTGATGCAGAAGAACACGCTGGCGATCAAACGCAATGAGGAACTGCCCATCGATACGTTGGAAGAATGGTTGCAGGAGACGGGCTTCACACGCGTAGAGTTCGTGTATGAGCCGGGGCAGTTCAGTGTGCGTGGTGGCATCGTGGACGTGTTCAGCTACGGCAGCGACAAACCCTACCGCATTGAACTCTTCGGCGACACTGTTGAGAGCGTGCGCCGCTTCGATCCGCAGGACCAGTTGAGCGTGGAGCGCCTCGGCGAGGCGGTGATCGTGCCCGATCTGCAGGACGAGGATGCCGCGCGGCAACAGCTCTTCTTCGCGCAACTGCCCGAGGATGCCGTGATCTGGCTGCACGACCCGAAGGCCATCAGCGATTCGGCAACGAAGCAGTTGAAGCGGCTGGAGGAGGTGTACGCCGCGTTACCGGAGAAGGGGAAACATGCGTTGCCGTCGGAGCTACTTGCGACCGATGGTGCGCTCCTCCGATCATTGCTCAAATTCAAACGGGTGCAGTGGGCCACAGGCCACGGGCCACAGGCCACAGGCTTAACTGCGGATGAGCCTGGGGCCTGGAGCCAGAAGCCTGAAGCCAGGACGATCGAGTTCCACCAACGCCCCCAGCCCACCTTCGCCAAGGACTTCAAGATCCTGAGCGGCGACCTGCACAATAAGCAGAACGCTGGCTACACGAATCTCATCGCGTGCAACAGCGCGAAGCAGAGCGAGCGCCTCTATTCCATCTTCAACGACATGGAGCATGAGGTGGCGTTCACGCCGCTGGTGCTCGACCTGCATGAGGGCTTCATCGATGCGGAACTGAAGCTGGCGCTCTACACCGACCACCAGATCTTCGAGCGCTACCACCGCTTCCGGCTCAAGGAGGGCTTCCGCAAGAACTCGCAGGCGCTCACCCTGAAGGAACTCACACAGCTGAAACCCGGCGACCTGGTGGTGCACATCGACCATGGCATCGGCGTGTTCAGCGGACTGGAGAAGATCGATGCAGGTGGATCGATGCAAGAGGCGATCCGCCTGATCTACCGCGACAGCGACATCCTGTACGTGGGCATCCACAGCCTCCACCGCGTGAGCAAGTACAGCGGCGAGGAGGGTGGCGCCGCACCGAACGTGAGCAAGCTCGGCAGCCCGGCTTGGAAGAACCTGAAGGAGCGCACCAAGGCGAAAGTCAAGACGCTGGCCTTCGATCTGATCAAGCTGTACGCACAGCGCAAGAGCAAGCCGGGCTTCGCGTTCCAGCCGGACAACTATCTGCAGCACGAGTTGGAAGCATCCTTCATCTATGAGGACACGCCCGACCAACTGAAGGCCACGCAGGATGTGAAGCGCGACCTCGAAAAGCCCACGCCGATGGATCGCCTGGTCTGCGGAGATGTCGGTTTCGGCAAGACGGAAGTCGCGATACGCGCTGCGTTCAAAGCGGTGTGCGACAGCAAGCAGGTGGCCGTGCTTGTGCCCACCACGATCCTCGCGTTGCAGCACGCGAAGAGTTTTGCCGAGCGCATGAAGGGGCTGCCGTGCCGCGTGGACTACATAAACCGCTTCCGCAGCACCGCCGACCAGAAGCAGATCCTCGCCGACCTGAAGGCTGGGAAGATCGACATCATCATCGGCACGCACCGGCTGGTGAGCAAGGATGTGGTGTACAAGGACCTTGGGTTGCTGATCATCGACGAGGAGCAGAAATTCGGCGTGAACGTGAAGGACAAGTTGAAGACGCTCCGGGCAACGGTCGACACGCTCACACTCACTGCCACGCCGATCCCACGCACGCTGCAGTTCAGCCTGATGGGCGCTCGCGACCTGAGCATCATCAGCACGCCGCCACCGAACCGCTATCCTGTCGCAACGATGGTGCAGCACTACGATGAAGTGGTGATCAAGGGCGCGATCGAATACGAGCTCTCTCGCGGCGGCCAGGTCTACTTCATCAACGACAAGGTGAAGAACATCGAGTTCGTGGCCGGCATGATCCGCAAGCTGGTGCCCGGCGCGCGCGTGGGCGTTGGGCATGGCCAGTTGGAAGGCCACAAGCTGGAGGA
>JBATMK010000172.1:0-11855 GCA_049289815.1 Flavobacteriales bacterium | reverse complement strand
GGTGAAGGAGAATGCACGGGTGTTCAATGTTCCGGTGCAGCAGGAACTGCGGCGGGTGATGGTGCACGGCCTACTGCACCTCTGTGGTCATGGCGACAAAGGCGCCGCCCAACAGCACGCCATGCGCCTGCTGGAAGACAGGTACCTGCGGTTGTTCGGCTGATCCTCAAGATCCCGACACCGCCCGTAGGGGGAACCGGAGTACGAAGGTGGTACCCACGCCTTCCTCGCTCTCCACACCTATGTGCACGGTGTGGCTATTGAGGATGCTGCGCGCGGTGGTCAATCCGAGCCCCATGCCGCCGTCGTGCCCGGTCACGAACGGTTCGAACAATTCGCCGATCCTTTCCTTTGGGATGCCCTTCCCATTGTCGGCGATGCGCATGATCACGGTCCCGCCGTCCACGTTCGCCGATAGTTTGAGCACACCCTCGCCGGGCTTCATCGCTTCGATCGCGTTCACCGTGATGTTGAGCAAGGCCAGGCGTGCTTGCGCAAGGTCCACCTCGATCGCAGGAAGGTCTTCGGCAGCCACCACTTCCAATCGCATGCGCTGCAATCCGATGCGATCACGCACCAGGTCGGCAACATCGTTCAACAACATGTGCGGTCGGCAAGGCTCCAGTGTCAGCGAGCGCGGCTTCGATGATTCGAGCATCTCGGTGATCAGGCCGGAGATGCGATCGGCGTTGCGCTGGATGATGTCCAGGTAAAGGGTGGCATCGCCCTCTTCGGGCAACGGCTCCTCGCGCAATTGTTCCAGCGCGAGTTTCACGTTGGTCAGTGGGTTGCGCACCTCATGGGCCACGGTACGCGCGATCTTGCCGGTAAGGGCGAGGCGGTCCTTTTCCTGTCCGAGTTCCTGCTGCGTCTTCATCGCGCTCACATCCGTGAAGGTCACGACGAACCCGTCCATCAACCGCACGGCAATGACATCCAGCCAGTGATCACCATCCACCATGCGACGCTGTTGTTCGAAGTGCAACGACTCGCCGGTCTCCACCACCTTGGAGTATCGGGCCAGCCCTCCGTCCGCGGCGACTTCGGGGAATTCGTTCAAGAGGCGCTTCCCCAGGAGGTCCTCCGCCTTCCGGCCCAGGATCTCCTCAGCGCGGTGGTTCACCAAGGTCAATTCGAAATCGGAGATGCTCCCTTTTTCATCGCGCACTGCCCGGAAGGCCGTTATGCCGCTGATGGAACTATCAAGCACACGTTTCAATGACCGTTCGGCGCGCTCGCGTTCCACCGCCTCGGTCTCCAGTTGCTGCACCTGTACCCGCACCGTCTCTTTTGCTTTCTCCAAACTGCGCATCTCCAGCATCAGCCGAACGAACAACAAACTGGTAGCCGCGATCGCGACCAAGCCATAGAGCAGGAGTACGCGGGGTGTGAGTGCCCCAAGAGAGCGCTCCTCTTCCTCTCTGTAGAGCATTGCGCGTTCCTGTTCTTTCGCCATGCGGGCCACAATGGCGCGGATCTGGTCCATGTTGGTGCGACTTTCTATCAGTCGCTCCCGGACCACCGTGGGTCGTTGGCGCTGATGGTCTTCGTCGAGGATGGTCCTGATCAACAGGTACTGTCGGTCAACCATGCGGTCCAACCATTCAGCGCTGACCTGCTGCTCGGGCGTATGCGAGCGCACGACGATCGTATCGGCCCTGCTGGTAGCGATGCTCTCGCTGTTGTGATACGGGTCAAGGAACAACGAGTCGTGGGTGAGCAGATAACCCCGGTAAGCGGTCTCGGCATCCATCATTGCCGACATCACCTCGCCCAGATATTGCAGCGTGATGTTCGCGTCGCGCACCGCCCGCGACTCTTGCTTCATGCGGTCCTGTACCGTGTACGTGATCAGCAGCACGCCCACCTGCACGGCAAGTGCAACGGCGAACAGGATGCGGACAAGGCGCGGGGTGAGCATGGGGATCAACTCATGTGCCGGGCCGCCGTTACGCCTCGATCCCCAGTGCTTTCAACTTGTTGTACAGCGTTTTGCGATCGATGTTGAGCAGTTCAGCTGCGCGCGACTTGTTGAAGCCCGTCCGTTCCAAGGCGCTCATGATCGCCTGGCGCTCTGCACTGTGCGCAGCACCACGCAGCCCGTCGTTGCGCGGTACTTCCCCTGCCACAACATGGGCATGGAAAGCGACAGGCGCATCGGCACGTTGCGCACCGGCGATGATCTCGGCGGGCAGGCATTCCACGGTGATCGTATCGGTCTTGGCCAACAGCACGGCACGCTTCACCACGTTCTTCAACTCCCGCAGGTTGCCCAACCATTGGTGCTCGACCAGTCGGCGCATCACCGGTGCATCGAAGCCCTTCACCGCTTTGTTCAATTGCTGCACGGCCTGCAGGCGGAAATGTTCGGCGAACAACGGGATGTCGCCCGGACGATCGCGCAGTGGCAGCAGGTTGATGGCGAATTCGTTGACGCGGTGGAAGAGATCCTCCCGGAACCGCCCATCGGTAACGGCCTTCTTCAGGTCCTCATTGGTGGCGGCCAGCACGCGTACATCCACGTCGATGTCCTTGTTGCCACCCACGCGCTTCAGCCGGCGTTCCTGGAGAACGCGCAGCAATTTGATCTGGTTCTCGTACGTGAGATTGCCGATCTCGTCAAGGAACAGTGTACCGCCGTTCGCTTGCTCGAAACTGCCCTCCTTGTCATTGGTGGCGCCGGTGAACGCACCCTTCACGTGGCCGAAAAGCTCGCTGCCTGCAAGCTCGTGCGGGAGGGCGCCGCAATCGATCGCCACGAAGGGCCCTTGCACACGCGCGCTTTGCCGGTGGATCTCCTTGGCCACATATTCCTTGCCCGTACCGGTATCTCCGCTGATGAGCACGGTCATGTCCGTGGGCGCTACCAAGGCGATGTGCCGTTCGATGGTGTCCGCATCAGGGCCGGTGCCCTTCACGTATCCGGAAACCGCAGTTTGGGTTTTCGACTTGGTCTTCGTGGTGGTGACCCGTTCTTCGCCTGCGGCGATCGCCTCCTGAACCTTGCCGAGGATCTCGTCCGGGTAGAGGGGCTTGACCACATAGTCGAAGGCGCCACGGCGCATGAGTTCAACAGCCGTGCGCATGTCGGAGTATCCTGTGATGATGATCACGGGCGTGCCGGGACGCAGGGCACGCACCTCGCCGAGCATGGCCAGGCTGTCCGTGTCGGGCAAACGATGATCGCAGAGCACCAGGTCGAAGGCCTGTTGCCGCAACAACTCCAAGGCGGTAGCGCCCCGGCCGGCAGTAGCCACGTCGTAGCCCTTCTTGGTGAAGAATTTCGACAGCAACAAGCAGATGTCGGTGTCGTCGTCTATGAGCAGGATGCGTTGCATGACTGTGGGGGTTACTTGTTCAACCGCTGATGCCTGAGCGGCGTAATGCGTCCAGGACGGCCGAGCGATCGAACGGTTTGGCGATGAACGCATCAGCACCGCGGCTGAGGGCGGTTTCCCGTTCGGTATCCACGGCACTGATCACGATGATCGCTGTATTGGATGATCTTGCTTTGATCTCCGGTATCAATTCATATCCAAGTCCATCGGGCAGGTGTATGTCGAGCACCACCGCAGCGTAGTTCGCCGAAGCCAGGCATCTGCGGGCATTGGAAAGTGAATGGGCCACGGCTGTCGGTACCCCGTCCTTGCGCAACGCTGAGGCCATGAGCAAGCAGATCTCGGTCTCATCGTCCACCAGCAGCACCGTCCTTCCAGGCGCCTTGTCAGGGATCGTCGAGGTGGGCATGCGCAATGGGCGATGGGGGCTGATGGCGAACTTACTGTTCATGTTCCGGCCGTGTTGCGCGAGGGAACGTGAAGCCGCGCCCGGAACCATCTCCGGACGCGGCTTCCGTACTCCGCCATGGTCATTTCACTTCGACGACCACATACTTGCTCAGTTTCCAGAAGGCGTCCGCGTCCTTGATCTCCAGATAAGCGAATTGATCGCCTTCCTCCACCAACTTGTAACTGCTGCTCGGGTGTTCGGTCACGAGCTTCGCCTTGTCCGTCCCCAGCATGATGCGGTGCACTTCCCGTTTGTCGCCTTCGTTGAAGGCTGACGCGGATGCATCATCACGCAATGAGGTGTGCTTTCCGATGCCTACGAGACCACCTTCCTTGGTGAGCACGCCCTTCGCCTCAAGTTCCTTGAAGGTGCCGGTTACGTAGAACACTTTGTTCAATTCACCTTCCTGCTGGGCGATGATGGCTTCACGTTTCGCTACTTCCAGTTCGATGGAGGTGAGTTGCTCATTGATCTGGGTGATCTTGAAGTCGCGCGCCATCAATTCATCCTTCATGTTGGCCAGGGAGCTGTCGCGCGATGCCAATTGCATGTCGAGGTCCTTCAGTTTTTTGCGCAGGCCACCGGCATCGATCTTCGACTTGTCCAATCGCTTGGTGAGGTCGGCGATGCGCTCACGGCTGTCTTTCATCAGGCCGTTCATCAACTGGAGGTCCTGCACGATCTTGTTGCGTTTGTCCAGGTCCATCTCGCTGGCAGTGGCGTTGTTCACCACTTCCTGGCGCTCATCCATCAGGGCGATGTTGCGCTCGATCTCCGTGAAGGAGAGGGTCATGCTGCCGATGAGGGAATCGCGGGCCTCCAGCTCGCGGGTCAATCGTTCGTTATCGGCCAGGGCCTTGTCCCGGGCAAGCTCTTCGGGTGATGGGCCGGTATTGCAGGCGCCAAGAACGATGGCGATCGATGCCACCGAAAGGGCGAGCCTGGACATGCGGTCTTTGCTCCTGCTCCGGATCTCTTTGTGGGTGTTCATGGGGCTTGAGGTTATTGGTTGGTTCTCGCTGTGCATTCACACGGAGGATGCGCCAACCGTGCCATCGCACATGATCAAGCCCAACTCACTGGCTTAGAGCAGCAAGCAGCCGCAACCAATGTTCATTGAACTGTGGAAGGAATGCCCCAGGTGCTGGGGAAGCGGGTCGGGTCTTCCCGTCAGGCCTTTTCCTTCTTCCCCCTCTCTTGGGGTTGCAAGGGGTTGGCGCTCATCTCGCGGTAGCGTTCCCGTTGCTCCCGGATGTCCCCCGCCAACCAGACCGCGTGGCGGAAGCTGCTCTCGTCGGCTTCACCTGTTCCGGCAATGCCCATGGCCGTGCCGTGGTCCGGACTGGTGCGTACGATGGGCAATCCGGCGGTGAAGTTGACGCCAGTGCCGAAGCTCAATGCCTTGAACGGCGCGAGGCCTTGATCGTGATACATGGCCAACACGCCATCGAAGTGCTTGAACTGGCCGCTGCCGAAGAAGCCGTCCGCAGGGTAGGGGCCCATGGCGATCATTCCTTCATCTTTCAGTTGGCGCACCGCTGGTGCTATCCGCTCACGGTCCTCGCTGCCCAAGGCGCCGTTATCACCGGCGTGAGGGTTGAGGCCGAGGATCGCGATGCGCGGATCAACGCATCCGAAATCACGCAAGAGGCTTTGGTGGAAGAGCCGCGCCTTCGCCACGATGCCCTCGGCGGTCACCGCTTCCGGAACGTCCTTCAAGGGGATATGGCCGGTGACAGTGCCCACGCGCAGGCCATCGCCCACCAGGATCATGAGCACTTGTGATCCCGCACCTGCCATGGCCTGCAGGAATTCCGTGTGGCCCGGGTACTTGAAACCGGCCGCTTGCATGGCCGCCTTGTCGATGGGCGCAGTGACCAGCACATCCACCTTGCCGGCACCCACATCGTGCGCGGCAGCCTCAAGGCTTTTGATCGCGTACTCCGCATGCTTGCCGCTCGGGCGGCCCAGTTCCAGGGGAAGGTCTTCCTCCCAGATGCTCACCACGTTCAGCTTACGCGGCACCGCTTCGCTGGCGTCGTTCACGCGGTGGAACGGCACGGCCTCCTCCAAGCCCAATGCCTTTCGGTGAAAGGACACGGCCTTGGCCCCGCAATACAATACGGGTGTCAGTTCATGCAGGATGCGGTTGTCCTCGAAGGTCTTCAACACCACTTCGAGACCTACGCCATGCAGGTCGCCGCAACTGATGCCGATGCGTGGTGGGGTCATTTCTTTCGTTTGCCTTGTTTACCGCGGGCCTTGATGAAGTGGTAGAACAGTCGCACACCGTAGCCTGTACCACCAAGGCCGCGGTAGCTATCGCGCTTCTGCAAGAAGGCGGGTCCCGCAATGTCGAGGTGGATCAATGGATGCTTGGTGAAGCGCGCAAGGAATTTGCCGGCGGTCTGTGCCCCGGCCAGATCGCTGCCGAGGTTCTTGATATCGGCGATGGAGCTTTCGATCTCAGCGTCGTACTCCGCCCAGAACGGCAATTGTGCGGTGCGCTCGTACACCTGTTCGCCCACGGCCTTCAGATCCGCGAACCGCGACTCGTCCGCCGTGCCCATCACCGCGATGCCATAGTTCCCGATGGCGCGCTGGGCAGCCCCGGTCAGTGTGGCGATGGTCATCACCAACTCCGGCTTGAACTGCTCGCCATAGCTGAGGGCGTCGGCCAGGATCAAGCGGCCCTCGGCGTCGGTGTTCATCACTTCAACAGTGAGGCCGTTATGCATACGGATCACGTCGCTCGGCACGATGGCCCGCTCGCCGGGGCGGTTGTCGGTACTGGGGATGAGGCCGATCACATGCACCGGCAGGTTCTGCCGGGCAATGGCAGCGATACCGCCGCACACGGCAGCGGCCCCACCCATGTCGCACTTCATCATGTCCATGCTGTTGGGTGTGGGTTTCAAGCTGAGCCCGCCCGTATCGAACACCACGCCTTTGCCCACCAATACGATAGGCCGTTCGTTCACGGCGTTCTTCGGCTTGTGCTCGAGCACCGTGAAGGTGGGCGGGTCCTGGCTGCCTTTGTTCACACCCAGCAGGCCGCCCATACCGAAGGCCTCGATCTGTTGTTTGTTGAAGACGGTCACCCTGAAGCCGAGCTGGCGTCCCAGGTCGCGGATCTGGCTGGCCATCTGCGTGGCGGTGAGGAAGATCACCGGTTCGTTCACCCAGTCGCGCGCCATGCACACACTTTCGCACACGTCGTCCAGTTCCTCGATCGCATCCTGGGTGATGCCCGCACCGATCACCGCCAGCTTCTTGAGTGCGTTGCCTTTGCCGCTGGTCTTGTACTTGCGGAATTCGTAGTTCCCCAGGCACACGCCTTCGGCCAAAGCCAGTGTGGCTTCGGCATCGCCAGCCAGGCCGAGCAGCTGCGCTTCGGCAATGCGCAACCCATTGAGGCGGGTGCACATCTCCGCGCCGGCCTTGCGCGCCCGCTCCAGTTGCGCGCTACGGTCCTCCTTCTTCAGGCGATGCACGAGCACGAGTTGGCCCCCGCTTTCACTGCCTGCGATCAGGACATCGGCATTCAATTGCGCCAATACATGGTTCTTGTCGGCCGCGCCCAGGCCAAGATCCTTCAGCTGGGCATCGGCACTGATGATGGCCAGTGTGGCTTTACCGGCGGTGGGCTTGGTGCCGCGGACGAGGTCGAGCATGGGTTTGCGCGTGCAGCGCTCTTGTGGGGTGCGAGGGCCGAAGATATCCGGCCGGGGTTGGTGGCGGCTTGGGCAGAAGTACCCTTGGGAACCCCCGACCAGCACTTACTTGTCCAAGGCTGGCGGCACCAAAGCAGCGGCTTGTTGCGTTCGGACGTGTAGATCCACGAGCATGCCCTGTTGAACCGGCACGGATGCTGCGGGTCCATTGCCGTACTTTGTTCCTCCTTCGTGATGAAACGCTTTCGCCACTTCCTGTTTTTCCTGCTCTCACTGATCCCCATTGCGGGCAACGCCACTCACAACCAAGCCGGCGAGATCATCGTTTGCCACTTGGGAGGGCTGCTGTACGAGGTGACGATCATCACCCACACACGCACCAGTTCCCCTGCCGACCGGCCGGAGTTCATCCTGGACTGGGGCGATGGCACACCGCTGGACACGATCGCGCGTGACAGTGTGATCATCCTCCCTGACGATGTACAGCGCAACGTGTACATCAATGAGCACACGTATATCGGTGGGGCGGTTTACACCCTGCAATACGAAGACCCGAACCGTGTGGGCGGAGTGGTGAACATTCCCGGCAGCATCAACATCCCGATCTGTTTGCAGACGGTGATCAATGTGCCGCTCGACCCCAATGAGAGTTACGGTTGTTCACCCCGCTTCTTGAACTCTCCGTTGCAGGATGCCTGCATCTTCCAACCGTGGATACATAATCCAGGAGCCTATGATCCCGACGGCGACAGCCTGAGCTACCAGTTGCGCGTGTGCCGTGGGGCCGGTTGCGAAGAGATCGACCCGTACTTCTTCCCGGACGAAGTGGCTCCCGGTCCCGACAACCAGTTCGACATGGACCCGATCACGGGCACCATTACGTGGGACAGCCCACAGGTGGGGGGCATGTACAATTTCGCCTTCATGGTGGTGGAATGGCGCGATGGCGATCCGATCGGTTATGTGGAGCGTGACATGCAGGTCTTCGTGCACGATCCATGCAACAACCAGGTGCCGGTGATCACAGCCATTGATGATACATGCATCACCGCCGGCACCTTCCTCACGTTCAACGTAACGGCCACGGATCCCAATGCCAACCAGGATCTTGAGCTTACCGCGATCGGGGAACCCTTCACCCCCGGTCCGAGCCCGGCGCAGTTCGTCAGCCCCACCATCAACAACCCTGTGACCGGCACCTTCAGCTGGGCTACGGTTTGTGACCATGTGCGGATCCAGCCTTATCAAGTGCTGTTCAGCGCGCGTGACAACGGAGAGGATGTGGGCGGGACCGTGGACCTGATCGACTTCGAGACCATGTTCATCACCGTGGTGGCACCTGCTCCGCAGAACCCCACGGCCACGCCCATCGCCGATGCGATCCAGTTGAACTGGGATCCCAGCATCTGCGCCAACGCCACAGGATACGCGGTCTATCGTC
This sequence comes from Flavobacteriales bacterium, assembly GCA_049289815.1. GTDB lineage: Bacteria > Bacteroidota > Bacteroidia > Flavobacteriales_F > PHOS-HE28 > PHOS-HE28. Next base: position 2,951 of record JBATMK010000172.1, on the reverse strand, counting down.
GCAGCGGCTCGTTCGGGTTCGTGCCGGACAATTGCGAGACCGGCGTGCCCGCATACACGGGCTACACGCAGATCAGCAACGGTTGCATCACCACGAACAGTTACCTCGACGATGACCCGAACCTCTTCGTGGGCAACGAGTACTGCTACATGGTGGTGGCCTGCTTCCCTGATGGCGCGCAGAGCTACGCGAGCATCGAGTTCTGCGCGATCCTGGAACAGACAGTGCCCATCATCACGCACGTCAGCGTTGGCACCACGGATGTCGCGACCGGTGTTGACACCGTGCGCTGGAGCAATGCGTGGGACCTGGATACACTGCAGTACCCCGGCCCCTATTTCTTCAAGCTGTATCGCGGCGATGGCTTCACGGGTGCGAACACATTGATCCAGACCACGGCCAACTCGGTCTTCTTCCAGCAGCAGGACACGACGTTCCTGGATGCGAACATCGATACCGAGACCGGTCCGCACGTATACCGTGTTGAGCTGTACGGCAACGGTGGCAACGACACCATTGGTGATAGCAGTCCGGCCACCAGCATCTTCCTCAGCACCGACCCCAACGACGAACTGGTGAACCTCAGCTGGCAGTCATTCACACCTTGGGTGAACACCCAGTATGAAGTCCAACGCTTCGACGGAACGGACTTCGTGGCCATCGGTACAACGAGCGCCACCACCTATACCGACACAGGCCTGGTGAACGGCACGGAATACTGTTACCGGATCAAGAGCACGGGCGCGTACAGCCTTCCCGATTTTCAGGATGTTCTCATCAACTTCAGCCAGGAAGCATGCGCCGTTCCGGTCGACCTAACACCGCCGTGCCCACCGACATTGTCGATCAACAACGATTGCCTGATCCCGCTCAACACGTTGTCGTGGAACAACCCCGACAACAGTTGCTCGGACGATTGCGGGTCGTACAACATCTACTTCAGCCCATTGCAGGATGGCACCCTTGAGCTGATCGCCACCATCGTCGGTTGCACGGATACCACCTTCGAGCATGTGGTGAACGGCAGCGTGGCAGGCTGTTACGCCATCACCGCCATCGATAGTGTCGGCAACGAGAGTGCGTTCACCAACATCGTCTGTGGCGACAACTGTCCGTACTACGCATTGCCCAACGTGTTCACCCCGAACAACGATGGGCAGAACGACCTCTTCGTGCCCTTCCCTTGGCGTGGCGTTGAACGTGTGGACCTGCGGATATTCAATCGCTGGGGGCAGATCGTCTACCAGACCGAAGACCCGGCCGTGGGATGGAACGGCTTACAAGCAGAAAGCCATGAACCCGTGAGTGATGGTGTGTACTTCATCACCTGCACGGTGTTCTACCAACGACTGATCGGTATTGTGCCTGAGGACATCCATGGGTATGTGCATGTGCTCGGTGGCACGGGCGTGGTCAACGGCAACTGATGTTCACCGGTATCGTGGAGGAAGTGGGGACGGTGCAGGACGTGCGCCGCACCGGTGGCAATATCGATCTGGTCATTGAAGCCCGAATGGTGCCAGAGTTGCGTGTGGACCAGAGCGTTTCGCACAACGGAGTGTGTTTGACAGTTGTCTCGACTCCTCGTCCCGATGGATCGGGACTGCGGCCCACTCCTTCGGAGTTGCTCGACATGACGCCCGGTACATACCGCGTTACCGCGATCGAGGAAACGTTGCAGCGCAGCAACCTCGGTGCGTTGAAGCCCGGCGATGGGGTGAACCTGGAGCGTTGCCTGCGCATCGGCGACCGGCTTGATGGCCACATGGTGCAAGGCCATGTGGATACCACAACCGCATGCACGGGTGTCGAGGAACGAGATGGAAGTTGGTGGTTCACGTTCCAGCTTCCACAGGAGAAACACCTTCTCGTGCACAAGGGCAGCATTTGTGTGAACGGTGTTTCGCTCACCATCGCTGAACTCACGGACAAGAGCTTCAGCGTGGCGATCATCCCCTACACCTTCGAGCACACCACATTCAATGCGTTGAAACCCGGCATGGCCGTGAACCTGGAGTTCGATGTGCTCGGGAAGTACGTGGAGCGGATGATGGCGGCCCGCTAGCTCACTGCTTCACCACCCGCAACATGGCCACCTGCTCGCCGTTGCTGAATTCCACGTTGTAGCTGCCGGCTGCCAAAGTTCCCAGCGACAATGGCACGCGCTGCTCCGCAACCACTTCGTGTGTGCGCAGCACCGCTCTACCGGTCGCATCGTAGACCGTGATGGCGATCTCGCCTTGCATGTTCCGGCTCAAGTGCGCCCACGCTTCATCCGTTACCGGATTGGGGAAGAGCACGGGCTTGTTGTTACCGAACCCGGCCACCGGCACCCGCAGCACGATGCTGCTGTTGCCGTCCACCACCCACATGTCCGGATCCAATTGCACGCTATCTGCCTGGAAGGGGATGTGGAAGCTGAACAGCTGCCCGCTGGAGTTGTGGTCAAGAACGACCGTACTGTCCACGCCGCCGCCCCAGAACCGCAAGGGCACAGGCATCTCGAAGAAGTCGACGCTCACGTGGCTGGTGGTCTGGTCCAGTTGCACCTGCACATTCCCACCGCCATCCTGGCTCCATTGTACCGTGTAGGTGGGGTAGCCTTCGCCCACGTACCAATCCTCGAAGAACTCCGTGAGGTCCAGTCCGCTGGTGGCTTCGAGATGCGCCTTCAGGTGCGAGGTGAGGGCTGAGTTGTACGCGAGTTCTGGATCATCGAGGTAATTGCGCACACCGTTGAAGAAGGCGTTGTCACCGCAAACCCAGCGGAGCATGTGCAACACCATTGCGCCCTTGTTGTAGGTGAGTCGCCCATCGAAAATGCGCGGCACCGATGTGGTATCGCTGCACCTCACACTGCCATCGGGCTGGCTTACCACGTTGCCCATACGCTGCTCCTTGAATATGGGCCAATAGAACGGGCCGAGGTACTCGTAGCACAAACCGCTGAG
>JBATMK010000171.1:0-10254 GCA_049289815.1 Flavobacteriales bacterium | reverse complement strand
CATTTCATGCAGACCTAACAATTCAATGCTTCACCACCAGCCGTTCGACCGATCGGAATTTCTCGCCGCTCATTTCCACCATGTACACGCCATTGCGCAAGGCCTCCGTGCCGATCACCATATGCTGCTCGCTCATTGGCTGCCGTAGCACTACCTGACCAAGGGTGTTCAGTACGCTCAACTGCATGTCCGAACGCCACTGCGCGCCCATGCTTATGGTCACCTGCGTGTTGGCAGGGTTCGGGGCCAAGGAGAAGGTGAGATCCGCCGGGATCTTGTGCACGCTTGTGAAGACGTCATTCATGTAGAAATTCAAGCCACCGCGGTAGTTGCCGACCACGGCGTCCAGATCACTGTCCGCATTGAAGTCATACAGCGCAATGCTGCTGCGTTTGCCCGGTCGGATCGCTTGGAACGTGCTATCCAGCAGCGTGAATGTTCCCAACAGGTTGCCATCGATGTTCCCATAGTTGTGGATCCATCCGCTCTCGCTGCCGATCACCAATTCGCGTTCACCCAGGCTGTTCTGGAACATGAACGGCACGGCGTACCCGGTCACGTTCCACCATTCCGCCACATCCAGGCCTCCCAGCGTATCATTCAACAATGTCCACGCTGGAACGGATGCCGACCCTGTGTTCTGGTAGTAGTTGAGGTTGCCATTGCGCTCACCCACGGTAAGGTCCAGCAAACCGTCGCCGTCCATATCGAAGAGGACCGGTGTCGCGAACTGCCCCACATCGATGGTGATGTTACCGGCGTCCGTAATGTTGGGCATCATCAACTGGAAATCCGCTACTGGCCCGGTGCTGATGTTGCCGAAGTAGTGCATTCGCCCTTGCAGATCGCCGATGATCATGTCCTTATCCCCATCACCGTCAAGATCCCCGAGCGCAGGGTGCATGGCCATGCCGATGCCGCTCGTGCTCAGGTTCTCGTAGTCGCGCTGGACAAGTGTGAAGGCAGGCTGCGTAGCAGTGCCCGTGTTTTCGAGCAGCGCCAGTTTGCACGGATAGTTCCCGCCGGCGGCGTAGTACCCGTAATTGGAGACCAACAGATCCATCAACCCATCGCCATTGTGATCGAAGGGGACCGGATATGCTCCTTCGCCGAGGTCGATCATGTCTTCCTGGAAGATGTTGTTCTGCTGGAAGTCGAAGATGGGAGCGGCATCGGTGCCGGTGTTCAGGAAGTACCAGAAGCTTGTGAAGTTCTCGCTGAGGGAGCCCGCGTTCGGGCTGGCCAGTAGATCGCGTTTCCCATCGTTGTTCACGTCCAGATAAAAGGCCGCAGGGAAGATCTCGCAGTTGTACGGAACGTCATAATTCGGGAAGAGGGTGTCTTGCGCTCCCATGTGATTGTCCATGGGGTTGCCATCATTCCAAAGTCCCACGAGGTACGGGAAGCTGATATCGCCCAGGATCAGGTCCATGGCCTCGTTCGCATCAAGGTCAAGTACGCAAATGGTACTGCCGGCATGGGCACGTTCTTCCTGAAAGCGCTCCAGCCTGGTCATGTTGTATAGCGCTTGTGTGATCCGTTCCACCTCGGTCCCGAACTGTGGATTGGGCACGTTGTTCGAACAGCTATCGTCGAGGTTGATGGCGTTCGTGTTGAAGTTCTCGCTGAAGTACCCGAAGCACCTGTTCACCACTTCGAACACCAAGCTGTCGCAGGTGCCGTAAAGTTCCATGCTCATGTTCTTGTGGTACTCGATGTACGCACCGAAAATGGAGAAGGTGAGGATGTCGAGATCCGTGTCGCCGTCGATATCAGCGATGCCCGGAATGTCCACTTGGGTGATGTAGAGGTTGGCATCCGTGGGTATATAGTTGCTCCGCACCAGTGTATCCACAAGCACGAAGGCCGGATTGCCCGGTGTGCTCACGTTCTTGAAAACCCGCGCACCACCCAAGGAGTAACTGAAAATGTCGGCCTTGCCATCGCAGTTGTAGTCGCGCGCCAGAGCCCAATCGTGCAATTCGTTGAAGGGATAGATGTGGTCATATGCCATCGTGAACGTGTAGTCCACCGTGTTCGGTGTGCCACCGTTCATCAGGGTAACCACCTTATCGCCGCTGCGATCGAAGATGAACAGGTCGTCATGGCCATCCATGTCGATGTCCATGGGGCTTACCTGGCAGAAATTGAGGCCACCGGCCCAAGCCATGTTGAAGGCGTTGCCGTTCTCGGTCACAGGCACGCTGTAATCCGGCACCAGGTCGAACTGCGCTTGAAGGGCCGTGGAGCTGGAAAGGGCCAGCAGGAGGGCGGTTGTCGTTCTCATTCGTATGTGCCGACTGGTCGGCGTTTATTATACCCGGGCATCGGGGCGTATGGCGGACGCTTTCCACGACCGGATCGTTGTCTGTGGTCGCGTGGCCAAAGCTAGGCCCGACATCCCAGAGGAAGGGTTAGCGTTCCCCAGTGCATAACCCTTGATCCCCAAGGTCTCCGCCGCATGGGCACGTTTCTATATTTGCGCCCCATTTTACGAATCCCTATCGGTCATGCAGAACAGAGGAGCGCTATGGATCTTCACGATCCTGTTGGCGCTGGCGTGCTTGTGGCAATTGAGTTTTTCGTGGTTCACAGGCCGCGTTGAGGACAAAGCGACGACCGAGACGGCCCCGGGTACCCTGCTCTGGGATTCGGCCATCGCCGAATTGCCACCCGGCCAGCCGATCGATACAACGGCGCTTGTGCTGCAACTGGAGAACCAGTACATCCGCAACCACTCCAGCGATGTGGTCTATCCTGTTATGGGTTTCACCTATGCCCAGTGCAAGGAGAAGGAGATGAACCTGGGCCTTGACCTCCGTGGGGGCATGGCCGTTACGCTGGAGGTGAGCATCCCGGAACTGGTGATTGCGCTGAGCGACAACAACGAGGATCCTGCGTTCAATACTGCTATCGCTGAAGCTCGCAAGGCACAGCTGACCAGCAGCAGCGACTTCATCACCCTCTTCGAGACCGCCTACAAAAAGGCCGATCCAAATGGCCGCCTCTCGGCCATCTTCAGCAACCCGGACAACGCCTCGATCTTCGACCAGAACGCCGACAATGCCGCCATCATCGCGGCGTTGCGCAATCAGGCCAAGGCCGCGGTGGACAATACGGAGCGCATCCTGCGCACCCGTATCGACAAGTTCGGTGTTAGCCAGCCCAGCATCCAGAAGCAGCAGTTCAGTGGCCGCATCCAGATCGAACTGCCCGGCGTGAAAGACAAGGAGCGCGTGCGCAAAGTGCTGCAGAGCACCGCCAACCTGGAGTTCTGGGAGACTTACGACAACGTCGACATTTTCCCGGCACTGAAATCGGCCAACGAACAACTGGGCGCACTGTTGCACCCGGAACTGCTCACCGATAGCGCCAAGGCGGCGGCTGCCTCGGCGGACTCAACGGTTGCTGATTCCGTAGTGGCCGACACCACCAAGTTGGCAACTACCGTACCCATGACCAAGGCCGACAGCGACAGCATTGCTGCGCTGGCAGCCGTGGTGGACACGATGCCGTTGGACAGCGAAGGGACGGATGCTGCGGTGAGTGATGAAATGGACAGTGAAGCCGCGCGGAAAGCTCGGCTGATGAACCCGATCTTCTCGGTCATGCGCCCCAGCGTGGATACGGAGGGTACACAATTGATCCGCGGTTGCGTGGTGGGGACGGCCCGCGTCGCCGATACTGCCAAGGTGAACACCATGCTGAAGCATGAACTGGTGAAACGTGCCTTGCCGAAGGACCTATTGCTGTGCTGGAGTGCCAAGCCCTATGAAGGGACGGACATCCTCCAACTGAATGCGCTCAAGCTTACCGTGGATGGTAAACCCCGTGTGGACGGTAGCGTGATCACCAATGCTTACCAGGATTTCGACAATACCGGCGGTGTGATCGTGAGCATGCGCATGAGCAGCGAAGGGGCTGAGGACTGGAGGCGCATGACCGGCGAGAACGTACAGAAACAGGTGGCGATCGTCCTGGACGGTCTGGTGTACAGCGCTCCGAACGTTACGCAGGAGATCGCAGGCGGCAGCAGCCAGATCACCATGGGTGGCGGCGATATCCAGAAGAACATCAATGAGGCTACGGATCTTTCGACAATCCTCAAGGCCGGTGCACTACCTGCCCCGGCGCGCATCATCGATGAGACCGTGGTGGGCGCTTCCATCGGCGAGGATAACGTCACGGGCGGGCTACTGAGTTTTGCGGTTGCGCTTCTGGTGGTGCTCGGTGTCATGGTGCTGTACTACGCTCGTGCCGGTTGGATCGCCGACATCGCTCTGATGTGCAACGTGTTCTTCCTGATCGGTACCATGGCCAGTGTTCAGGCCACGCTCACGTTGCCCGGGATCGCGGGTATCGTGCTCACGATCGGTATGGCCGTGGATGCGAACGTGCTCATCTTCGAACGCATCCGTGAGGAGCTGAAAGCCGGCAAAATGCTGAAGAGCGCCGTGGACCTTGGTTTCAAGGGTGCCTTGAGCGCGATCATCGATTCGAACGTGACCACGTTCGTTACCGGCCTGATCCTTTTCTGGTTCGGTAGCGGCCCGATCCGTGGCTTCGCCACCACCCTGATGATCGGTATCCTTACCTCGCTGTTCACGGCCATCTTCATCAGTCGTCTCGTGATCTCTTGGCGCCTGGACCGCAACAAGCCCATCTCGTTCTGGACGAACTGGAGCAAGAACTTCTTCTCCAACACGAACATCGACTTCATGGGCAAGCGCAAGTTGTTCTATGCGATCAGCTTGGTCCTTATTGCTGTCAGTGTCGGCTCCATGGCCACGCGGAGCTTCAACTGGGGAGTGGATTTCACCGGTGGTCGCACTTTCGTGGCCGAGTTCAAAGACCCGGTGGATGTTGAGCAGGTCCGGAAGGTCATGCTGCCGGTGGTGACCACTGATGCAGGTCGTGAATACAGCATGAACGTGAAAACTTACGGCGGTGACAACCGCCTGAAGATCACCACCAACTACCTCATTGAGGATCCCGTGCTCGGAACGGATTCGCTGGTGGAAGCCCGTATCGCCGGAGGCTTGGCTCAGGTGGGCAACTTCACCTTTGCCGATGAGACACGCAAGGTTGATCCAACCATCAGCGACGACATCGTGAAAGGTGCCGTTACCTCGGTGCTGATCGCTTTGGTATTCATGTTCATCTATGTTGCCATCCGTTTCAAGAACTGGCAGTACGGCGCAGGTGCGCTGCTTTCCCTGGTGCACGACACGGTGATCGTATTGGGCCTGTACTCGCTTTTCTGGGGTGTGGTCGGCTTCTCACTGGAGATCGATGAAGCCTTCATCGCTGTTATCCTCACGGTCATCGGTTACTCCATCAACGATACCGTGGTGGTGTTCGACCGTATCCGCGAGTACCTCACCGATCACAAGCGCGAAGGCGTGGTAACGGTGTTCAACAAGGCAATGAACCTCACCTTGAGCCGGACTTTGATGACCGGCCTGAACGTGATGATCGTGCTGTTGATCATCTTCTTCATGGGCAGCGCGTCGATCAAGGGCTTCGTGTTCGGCCTCTTCGCCGGGATCGTGGTGGGTACGTACTCGTCCATCTTCGTTGCCAGCGCCGTGGCGGTCGATTTCCTGAAGCGGAAGGAAACCAAGCACTTGGCGATGGCTGCCTGATCAGTTCCCAAGTGGTTCAAGAACCCCGTGGATAGTTCCATGGGGTTCTTTGTTTTCCGTGGTCGGTTCCGTGCGCACCTTTGCCGTGCATCAGGCGGCGAACAATCCAAGGGCGGCGTGGCGGTCGCGTTAGGCAGCAATGACATTTCTATTTCTGGACATCAGCGGAGGGGAGATCATGGTGATCCTGCTCTTGGTGTTGCTCTTCTTCGGCAGCAAAGGCATCCCCGATGTTGCGCGCACCTTGGGCCGTACCATGCGCCAACTGCGCGATGCCAGCAACCAGGTGCAGCGCGAGATCCAGAAGGAAGCCAATACTGTGAAACGCGGTTTCGATCAACAGAAGGCGCAGTTCCGGATCGAGGAACCCGAGCAACGGCAACCCCCTGTTCCGCCACCCCCGACGCCCCCGGCTCCAACGGCACCCGATCCCAAGGTTGAGCCCTGATCCTGGGGCTGAGTATCGTTGGTTGCTGATCGTCCTGCAGCTTGATACTTTCAAAGAGCGCTTGGCCGCAGCTTTGGCCCCGTCATATTCACTCGGCCGGTAAGCGACGGCTATATTTTCCCGTACCCCCCCCAATTTCAACAGGGTGTTGGAAAAGAAGTACGGCTTTTTTCGCGACCTACCCCCTTCATGAAATACCTTCGGCGTCCGAAAACCACCTCCTTTTCATGAGCACCCCCCATTTGCGCGCCAAAGCCATGTCCAATGTCCTGGGTCGTCAACCCAAGCATTTTGAATCTACATCGATGAAGATCAGCGAGTTCTTCGGCAGCAACGTGTTCAATGAGGATGCCATGCGGATGTTCCTCACCGAGGATGCCTACTACGCAGTACGCCAGGCCATCCACCAAGGACAGCGCATCGAGCGCAAACTGGCCGACCAAGTGGCCAGCGGTATGAAGGAATGGGCCGCCAGCAAAGGAGCCACACACTATACGCACTGGTTCCAGCCGCTTACCGGCCTCAGCGCCGAGAAACACGATGCGTTCTTCGAACCCATCGGTGGGGGGCGTAGCATCGAGCGCTTCGACGGCACCATGCTCGTGCAGCAGGAGCCTGATGCCAGCAGCTTCCCCAATGGCGGTATCCGCAACACGTTCGAGGCTCGCGGTTATACCGCGTGGGACCCCAGCAGTCCTGCGTTCATCATGGGCCGCACCTTGTGCATCCCCACCATCTTCATCAGTTATACCGGTGAGGCGCTCGACTACAAGATGCCGCTCCTTCGGGCCATCCATGCTATCGACAAGGCGGCCACGACCGTATGCCAGTATTTCGACAAGGATGTGACCAAAGTGATCGCCACTTTGGGTTGGGAACAGGAGTATTTCCTGATCGATGAAGCCCTGTACCATGCCCGCCCGGACATCATGATGACCGGGCGCGCGCTCTTCGGCCACACCCCTGCTAAAGGCCAGCAACTGGAAGACCATTATTTCGGCGCGATACCGGAACGCGTGCAAGCCTTCATGCGCGATTTCGAGACGGAAAGCCTGAAACTGGGGATCCCGGTGAAGACCCGCCATAACGAGGTGGCCCCTAACCAGTTCGAATGTGCCCCGGTTTTTGAGGAACTGAACCTTGCCGTGGACCACAACGTGCTGCTCATGGATGTGATGGAGCGTACTGCACGCAAACACGACTTCCGCGTATTGCTGCACGAGAAGCCCTATGCAGGGGTGAACGGCAGTGGCAAACACAACAACTGGAGCCTGGCGACCAGCACGGGAAAGAATCTGCTGAAGCCGATGAAGACCCCGAAGGAGAACCTCCAGTTCCTCACCTTCTTCATCAACACCATCAAGGCCATCCACAGCCACGCCGACGTGCTTCGGGCCAGTATCGCCAGTGCCAACAACGACCACCGTCTCGGGGCCAATGAGGCCCCACCTGCCATTATCAGCGTGTTCATCGGTGAACACCTGAGCAAGCTCCTCGATGAACTGGAGAGCAACATCAAAGGCAGAATGACACCGGAAGCCAAGACGGACCTCAAACTCAACATCGGCCGCATTCCGCAGATCATGCTGGACAATACGGACCGCAACCGCACCAGCCCCTTCGCCTTCACCGGGAACAAATTCGAGTTCCGCGCCGTGGGCAGCAGCGCGAACTGTGCCGGCCCGATGACCGTGCTCAACACCATCGTGGCCAACCAGCTCAAGTCCTTCGCCAAGGAGGTGGATGCCTTGATCGCCAAGGGTGCCAAGAAGGATGATGCCATCCTGCAGGTCCTGCGCGAATTGATCGTCAGCAGCAAGCGCATTCGCTTCGAAGGGAACGGCTATGGGGAAGAGTGGGTGAAGGAGGCCGAGAAGCGTGGCCTCAGCAACATCAAGGACACACCACGGGCATTGGACGTTTGGGGCCGAAAGGAGACCATGAAGCTCTTCGGCGACATGGACGTGCTGAGCCCGGTTGAACTGGAGGCCCGGCACGAGATCGAACTGCACAGCTACATGCTCAAGATCCAGATCGAGAGTCGGGTATGCGGTGATCTTGCCCAGAACCACATCGTTCCAACAGCCATCACTTACCAGAACCGCCTGCTGGAGAACGTTCGTGGCCTCCGGGAGGTGCTGAGCGTGGAGAAGGCCAGGAAAGCCGCGGCCACTCAGGTGAAACTGATCGAGGAGATCAGCGAGCACATCAGTGGCATCATGACCTTGACCAACGAGATGACCGAGGCCCGGAAAACCGCCAACGCTATCGAGGAAAGTCGCGCCAAGGCCATTGCTTACTGCGATAAAGTGAGGCCCTACCTGGACGAGATCCGCTACCACAGCGACAAACTCGAACTCATGGTCGACGATGAGCTCTGGCCGCTGCCCAAGCTGCGCGAAGTCCTCTTCACGCGTTGAACCACTGTCCTGGGCACCCGGCTCTTTGGGGGGGCGCGGCTGACCTGGGGGTCACCTTCCACACGACCCGCCATCAACGGGCAATGCAATTCGTTACCGCGGCATCCATATGGGGTGACGAACCGCGCTGAAGCTCGAAAGCCTATTTAGCTACATTCGCCACCACCGAAAAAGCGAGCACACCGCATGCGGCGTCCTTGCGAACACAACCACACATGAGCACGAGGAAGATCCTGGCCTGCTTGTCCTTCACCCTGCTGTACGCGGGTTCCGCAATGGCGCAAGGCAAGCTTGCCGAAGAAGCGGACGATGCGTTCAAGAACGGTTACTACTACAACGCCACCGAGCTGTACAAGAAGGCGTTCGTGACCGAGAGCAAGATGGCGATCAAGAGCGAACTCATCTTCAAGGTGGGTGAGTGCTATCGCATGCTTGGTGACGCCCAGCAGGCCGAGGTGTGGTACGAAAAGGCCAACAAGGCGCAGTACCCCGATCCCATTACCTACTACTACATCGGCGAGTCACTGAGGGAACAGGGCAAATACGCCGAAGCCATCGTCAGCTACAACAAGTACAAGGAGAAGAAGCCTGGCGACATGAAGGCGGATGCCGGTATCGCGGCGTGCACCCAAGCCCAGAAATGGAAGGACGACCCGAGCCGTTACAGCGTGGATCCAGAAGTGCTGCTGAACACCCAGCAAATGGACTGGGCCACGGGTTATGCCGACAAGAAGAACGAGGATCTGGTCTTCTCCAGCAGCCGCCCGGCGGCAACCGGTACGGAGACCGAACAGATCATCGGGGAGAGCTTCACCGATCTGTTCTTCAGCAGCCGCGACAAGCTGGGCAAATGGAGCGAGCCGGTGAAACTGCCCATCCAGATCAATACGGCCGCACACGAAGCCGCGCCGGTCTTCAACAGCAAGCGCACCATCATGTACTTCACGCGCTGCGAATTCGACAAGAAGAAGCAGTTCGGTTGCGACATCTGGATGAGCAAGAAGGTGGGCAGCAACTACAGCGAACCCGAGAAATTGTTGTTGGCTCCGGAACGCGCCAAGGATGATTCCGTGAGCGTGACCGTTGGGCACCCTGCGCTCAGCGCGGACGACATGACCCTTGTATTCGCCAGCAACATGGGCGGTAAGCGCAACAACAAGGACCTCTACCAGATCAAATTGGACAAGGATGGCAAGCCCGTGGGCAAGCCGGTGAACCTCGGGTCCACCATCAATACACCGAAGGATGAAGTGTTCCCCTTCCTCCGCCATGATGGTACCCTCTACTTCAGCAGCGATGGCCGCCAGGGCATGGGTGCCATGGACATCTTCAAGGCCCCCAAAACCGGGGAAGGCTGGGGCGAGCCCGAGAACATGAAGTTCCCGCTGAACAGCAGCATGGACGACGTGGCCATCTGTTTCGAAGGCACGGAAGAGCGTGGTTTCTTCACCACCAACCGTCCCGGCGGCAAAGGCCAGATGGACATCTGGCGCTTCTACATGCCGAACCTTGAGTTCGCATTGCAGGGCACGGTCTACAACAAGAAGGACAATTCCGTGATGCCCGGTGTCACCATCACCGTGGCCGGCACCGACGGCAGCAATTACACGGCGCTCACCGATGAGAACGGTGGCTTCAAGTTCGCTGAGAACGGCAAGGACCGTTTCATCAAGGAGAACACCACTTACAGCATCCTGGTGAGCATGGACAAGTTCCTTGTGGTGAAAGACCAGATCACCAC
>JBATMK010000170.1:0-12122 GCA_049289815.1 Flavobacteriales bacterium | reverse complement strand
TCTTCATCTTGTTCCACACGGCGGGCAGGTCAGTGCATGCCTCGCGCACCACCTCCTCCGGTCGCATGGTCTCCACGATCATGGCAATAGGGTGTTTGAGCAATACTAACGCGCCCCATAAGGCCTTTCGCGTTCGCGGACTTCCTGGCTTTGCACCACGGATCGTTCAGTGCTCGAGTACTTGCACTTTGCCTTTCGCTTTCGGCCCAAGGCCTCAGCCCAGCTACTCCACCACCACCCGCGCAACGCGCGCCCGCGCACAGTGGAAGGCCACCGCAACAACATGTTGCTGAAGACCGGCGCGAAGAACACCGTCGGACTCGTGGTGTACGCGATGACGAAAGGCTACTACACCCCACAGTGATGCGCGCTTCGCGGATCCTGTTGCCGATCCTTCTGCTCGCAGCGCGCACCGGGATGGCGCAATACGATACGCTCACGCTTCCGTTCCGCGCGCTCACCATCGAGGACGGGCTCTCACAGGGCATGGTGAGCAGCATCATACAGGACCGGGCCGGTTCATGTGGTTCGCTACCAAGGATGGCCTGAACCGCTACGATGGCTATTCCTTTCGTGTGTTCCGCCACGATCCGGCGGACAGCACCACCGTGCGCGACAACTTCATCCAGGTGATCCATGAGTGACTCGTCCTGAAATGGGTTTACGCAGAACAGCGACCCATGGAGGACAAGTTCAAGCACAACAAGAACGGCCAGTTCGAGTCAAGATACAGTGAAGCGTTCAAGCGCAAGGTGATCGAGGAGTACTTGGAGACGGGCACGCCCAAGCAGCGGCTGCTTATCAAGTATGGCATCACGTACTACCTTGTCCATGATGATCTTCCGCATCACCGTCGTCAACGGCTCGCCCACCGCCGGCTGATATGAGGCTATTCCACATTCTTCTTCTCTTCGGGATCCTGTTCCGGTGCATGGGGCAGTCCGATCCCGAGCTGACCTTTTCCGTTCGCCAGTTCGGCATTGAGGAGGGCTTGATCCACCGGCGCGTGTTGCAAGCGGTGCAGGATCAAGAAGGATTCATCTGGTTGGCCACCCCTGCCGGCGTGCAGCGCTTCGATGGGTATTCCTTCACCAACTACACCACGGAGGACGGGTTGACCACCAATGCGGTCTCGATGATCTGGCCGGACCCCGATGGCTTGCTCTGGGTGGTCTCCACGGCCGACTTTTCCGAAGGTCACATCTCCGCCATCGACATCCTCGATCCGCGTACCGGAAAGATCCTTCCGTATGCGGAACACTTCGGCAACGCACCACCCGTGCCCTTGGAAGAACTGGTGGACAAGGCGATCGCGCTGAACGACGGTAGCCTCTTGCTCGCGGGTCAGGCAAGACTGGTCATCTACCATTCTGCGGCAAAGGGCAGCACGGTGATCAAGACGTCCACGGACCACCTGCTCAGGCCGCTGGTCATGACACAAGGGGGAGTGGTCTGGTGTGTTCGAACAGAGCCTATGGAGGAATTCTCCCAATTGGTGAAGGTGCAACCGACGGGGCGGGTGACACCGGTGGATGAACGCAATTTTCGTCTTGGGGACTTTGGTATCGTAGATGGCTGCGACCTGCGATCCGGTGAGCGATCATTCTATTTCTTGGCGGAGCAGCAGCACGTTGCTACCTATGAGTTCCGGATCACGCCGGAAGGGGAATTCGAGCGCATGCCGGAAGCCCTCCGGCCAGGCGACCTTTTCAAAGGAACAGGCACGGTGTACCGGGACCTCGGTGAGGGACGTGTTCTGGTAGGGCCGAAGATCCACGAATTGAGCGGCCGCAGCGCACCACGCAACGGCAAAGTCCTTCTCGACCTTGCCAAGGTGGATCCGAAATTGTCCGTTGACCTCAACTCCACACTGGTCGACCGTGCCGGGAACATCTGGCTGTGCAGCAGCTTCGGCCTGTGGCAATTGACCATCCGGCGGAACGTGTTCCACCGGTGGTTACAACGGACCGATACGGCAACAGGGCTCGGCAGGACGACGCGTGCCATGCAGGTGATCGGGGATACGCTTTACGTGAACACGGATGAGGATGGTTGGTGGGGCGTGGACACCCGTTCAGGAAACATACGCCGCAAGGATGACGGGCATTGGGACATGCGCTGTGCCATGGCGCCGGATGGCCATGGTGGCCTTTTCGCCAACTGTTCTTTCCGATTGGTGCATTGGCGCAACGGGCGTTTGGTGGTCCCCATGTTCACCACTGAGCGCATGGTGCACAGCATCTTTCCGATGGGCGACGAACGCTTGCTCTTGGGCACGAACGTGGGCTTGGCATGGGCGGATACCAGCTTGACCCGCTATGTGCCGTTCACGGATGCCGAACAAGGCAAGGCGTCCAATGCCATGGTTTTCGCATTCCACCGGGATCGTGCGGGGAACATTTGGGCGGGTACCACCAGGGGGTTGTGCGAATTGAATGTGGACGGCACGGTCCGGGCCATTTGGTCCCAAGAGGACAGTACGCACTACCTGCCGGGGGACGATTTCCAGCACATATATGAGGATCCGCACGGCATTTTCTGGCTCAGTACCGGAACCAGCGGATTGATCCGCTGGGACCGGTCCACGGGCGATGTGCGTTCCATCACCATGCGCGATGGCTTGCCCAGCAATGGCATCTATGCGGTGTACCCCGATCAGCGAGGGAGGTTCTGGATGCCAACGGACTACGGTATCGTTCGCTACGACACGTTGACCGGACAGGTCTTCACGTACACGGTCGCGGATGGGATCACGGACAACGAGTTCAATTGTACGTCCCACACGCAAGGTCCCGATGGTCGGTTGTACTTCGGTGGCATGAACGGCGTAACCGCGTTCCATCCGGACGACCTGGTCGATCAGCATTACGGTTCTCCCCTGGTCATCGCCCATGCGGAACAATTGGATGGTGGGACAGGGGAACTGATGGATCGCACCGCCGAGATCACGCGTACCCGGACCATCACCATGCGCCCGAGCGACCGCTTCTTCACCTTGCGTATGGCCTTGTTGAGTTACGAGAAGCCCAGCAATGTCCTGTACGGTTGGCGCATCGATGGGGTCGATAGCGATTGGAACAATCAGCGTGATCCCGAATTGCGATTGGTTTCGCTTCCTTATGGTTCGCATCGATTGCACATTCGCGCAAAGGGCGGCAGCGGGGAGTGGAACGAACAAGAACTTGCATTGACCATCAACGTGATCAGGCCCTGGTATTTGCGTTGGTGGGCCGTAGTGCTGTTCGCCACAGCGATCATCGGCGGGGTATATCTGCTTTTCCGGATCCGCTTGGCACGCTTACGCGCTGTGATGGCCATGCGCGACCGGATCGCTTTGGACCTGCACGATGAAGTGGGCAGCACCTTGAGCAGCGTGGCGTTGTTCAGCACGGCCTTGCGCAATACCAACCGCACACATTCGGAGAAAGAGTCCAACATGCTGGACCGCATCGCCGAGAACAGTGCGCAGGCCATGGAAAGCATGAACGACATCGTATGGAGCGTGAACACGCGCTACGAGAAACTGTCCGATGTGAAGGACCGCATGCTGGCCTATGCCGGGCCGTTGGCCGAGACCTGCGCGTGGGAATTGGAGATCCACGTGGAGGAGGGCTTGCAGGATCTGCGCCTGAGCATGAACGAACGCAAGAACCTCTACCTGGTCTTCAAGGAAGCGGTGAACAATGCGGCCAAGCATGCTCGATGCGATAGGGTGCGTGTGCAGGTCCGGAAGCAGGGCCAAGGGCTCGAACTCACCATTGTGGACAATGGCGCGGGCGTAACCGGGGAAGCGCAGGGCCGCAACGGGCTCGGTGGCAATGGCCTGCGCAGTATGAAGGATCGGGCCGAAGCCATCGGTGGCAGCCTTTTGGTCGAGCAGGCAGAGCAGGGCGGAACGGTCATCACCCTGCGCTTCACCCCGCACCGGGAATAGCCGGACACATCACCGAACTCTTCGACTTGTTAGATCTACCCATGGATACCACCTCCGGTCAGCCTTTCCTTTGACCGCATGATCCGCGTCGCGCTTTTCGATGACAACCGCCAACAACGCGACGCCATGGCCGCCTTGCTCGAAAGTGTGCCGGAAATGAGCTGCGTGGGTTGCTTCGCCGATGCCAATTCAGCCCTCGAGCACGCTGGGGCCTGCGGACCCGATGTGGTGCTCATGGACATCGACATGCCCGGCACCGACGGGATCGAGGGCACCGCGAAACTTCGCTTGGCGTATCCGGCGCTGCGCATCATCATGCTCACCGTATTGGAGGATGATGACCGGATCTTCGCGGCGATCCGCGCGGGTGCCGACGGCTACTTCCTGAAGCAGACCGCCCCCATGAAGCTCGTCGATGGCATCAAGGAAGTGATGGAGGGTGGTGCACCGATGAGTCCCAGCGTGGCGCGCAAGGTGCTCGGGATGGTGAACGGCCCGAAGCAGGAGAAGAAGACCGAACAATTCGAGCTCACCCCGCGCGAGCAAGAGATACTCGCACTGCTGGTGAAAGGCTGGACCTACAAGCGCATCGGTATGGAACTCGGCGTCACCTTTTCCACCGTGAACAAGCACGTGGGCCATGTGTACGCCAAGCTGCGCGTGAACAGCGTGGGCGAAGCCGTGGCCTTGGCCGTTCGGAAAGGCTTGGCCTGAAGCCCGATCATTCGTGCATTGGATATCCTGAACAGGGTTGATCTCGTGCAGCGGCTTTCGCGTGCGATGCGCCTGAACGCGTATCCAGCCAAATGAAAGTCAGGTGTGGAGAACGCCGGAAAGGCCCGTCGTTGCTGGATACTGCTAGATCTAGCAATTGACCCGTCGCGTTCGTGCGGCCACCTTTCCACCCTGATCCGAATTCACTGTACAACCAACCTTACCACACCCATGAAACACGGTACGCTTCTCTCCCTCGGCTTTGCGCTTTTGCTCGGCACAACATCGCTCGTTGGCCTTGCGCAATACCAAACAGGATCTCCCGCGAACGGCCTGGCGGGCAACCTCCACGCCCTCGACCTCGCCGTGGAAGGACCGAACACTTGCGGGCCGTACGCGTTCACCATGGTGAACCCGGGCACGGCATGGGGCACCAACTATGGGGCTGTACCCAGCTATTTCAATGTGCAAGCCGGCTCTGGTCCACAGCAACTCCAACTTCAGTTCCACTACGAGATCTCGGTCGTTGCTCCGGCACCGACCTACCAGTTCTGGATCGATGGCCAGTTCTGTTCCAGTTGCACAGTGCAATTGACCGCGCACGTCCCGGGGTTCTCTCAGGACCCCAATTACAGCATCTACACGGATGTGCTCACCATCACCCATTATGCTGGCGATGCCTGGGCCGAACCGAACAACGGGGTGCGTGAATTCGGCTTGCGTGTGAACCTCTTCGGCCAGCCCAATTGCGAGGCACGGTTCAAGGCCGTGATGGTCGGCACCACCTTCTCCCGGGTGCTCGGCTACTACGATGCTCCTGCGCTGCCGCTGTACATCCTGCGCGATCCGCCCGGCGATGGCAGCTACAGCTCCATCACCATCACCGACGGTGCCTGTGTCGGTACCACCACCTCGGTGACCACGGGCTCCACACAGGATGCTTACTTCAAGGCGCGTGTCGGTGTGGCCGGCACCGTTCCCTTCATCGGCCTGGAATACGACATCTACGGTGAGATCGGCACAGACTACCATGCTTCGCAGACCGAGCAACAGAACTTCGATATCACCACCTGTTTCCAGAACACCCAGGTGATCTCCACCGGTGCCACCGGGCCACCCGATGATGTGTTCATCGGCAGCGCGATCCGTTACGCTTACGGCTTCGGCCAGGTGATCGCCCGCACCGCCTGTGGCACCATCGAGAAGGACGCCTACTTCGCCAACGGACCGGTCCAGGTGAACAGCAGGTATGCGTACACCGAAAGCCAGATCCGCAATTCGATCATCCCCGACCAAGAGGATCTCATCGCCGGCTTGACCCCCGGCACCAGTGGCTACCGCGATGCCGTGAGCCAGCTCGGTGTGTGGATCCAGACCCTGGCGATGAACGATTCCATCAAAGCGGCAGCCGTGGTGGATAACGTGGAGAGCTTCAGCGGCGGACTTTCCGAAGACCACACCTACACCACCACCACCACGGAAGCGCGGAGCATCAGCTACGAAGCCACCGTGGATAGCGGGTTCACCGGTGAGTTCGGCGTGAACATCGGTGGCACCGGCGTCACCGCAGGAGGTGGGATGCACTTCCAGCAGGGATACGGTTCCGGCCAGAACTCGAGCAATTCCGTTGAGAACACGATGGCCTATCACTTGGCGGACGATGACGGCTCGGACCAGTTCACCGTACACATTGCCAAGGATCCTGTCTTCGGCACCTTCGTCTTCACGCTCGACTCCGCGAGCGCCGAGACCAGCTGCCCATACGAAGGCGGCGAGCAGGTGGACCAGCCTTCGCTTTCCGTGGGTTCACCGGGGCAAACGAACATGGTCGTGGACGAGGCAGCGATCGGATCACAGGTCATCTTCCCCTTGTACATCTGCAACAACAGCGCACAGGACCGCACCTACCACTTGAAATTCAGTTCGGCCACGAACACCAGCGGGGCCATTATGAACGCGTTCGGCAACACGCTCAACGGGAACGACGATGGCATCGCACTGGATGTGCTCGCGGGCGATTGCCTGAACGTGACGAACCTGCTCTTGGAGCAACCGAACATCAACGTGGTCAATTTCGAGAACATCCTCCTGTACCTCTATTCCCTGTGCGATCCGTCCATAAGCTCCAGCGTGACGATCTCGGCCTACTTCGGCACCGGCAACGTTGCGCCCGATACCTATTGCAAGCCACCGAGCCTGGGCGAGATCCAATACGGTTTCTATGTGGATGGTGTGCAGCTCGGCGATATAGAGAACCTGAACACCGGAGGGATCCCGCCGCCCACGGGCTATGTGGACTACAGCGCCGACCACACCACTACCCTGTCGCGCAACAGCGAACAGATGCTCACGGTGACCGCAGGTCCTGGCGATCCGATCCAACTTGCGGCATGGATCGACTACGACCAGAGCGGCGCGTACGATGCCGACGAGAAGATCGGTGAGGGTGCGTACTTCCTCGTTCCCGGTGACCGCCGGGCCTTCCACACGTTCCAGGTACCGGCGGCCGCACAGCTCGGAATCACCCGCATGCGCGTGCGCGCCGTGCATGTGCTGCCCGGCGAGCCTACGCCGATGGACCCTTGCTACGCCTACCTGTACAGCGAGATCGAAGAGTACGAGATCGTGATCGACGGTAACACGCCTTTGGATTGCACTGGCGCGCCCAACGGCTCCGCCAACCCCGGGTATTCGTGCAACGACGGCAATTCTTTCACGGTGTTCGACTTCTACCAGTCGAACTGTACGTGCGCCGGATTCCAGACCGATTGCAACGGCGTCGTGGCCGGCCCGGCCCTGCCCGGTACACCGTGTGACGATGGCAATGCGAACACCGGCAACGATGTCTTCGACGCCGGTTGCGGTTGCGCTGGACTTCCCTTCGACTGTCTGGGCGTGGCGGGTGGTCCCGATGTGCCGGGCATGCCCTGCAACGATTTCGATCAGAACACGGTCAACGATATGCTCACCGCAAATTGCGCTTGCATTGGGCAGCTCTTCGATTGCGCGGGCACGCTCGGGGGTACCGCACTGCCGGGCAGCCCTTGCGATGACGGCAACCCGCTCAGTGGTGGTGATGCCTATGATGCGAACTGCTTGTGCGCTGGGGCATTCGCCACGGATTGCGCCGGTGTTCCCGGTGGCACCGCACAGCCCGGCACACCTTGCGATGATGGCAATGCGGCTACGGGTGACGATGTGTATGGCCTGAGCTGCGCCTGCGCCGGTCTGCCCTACGACTGCGCCGGAACCCCGGGTGGAAACCAGTTGCCAGGAACTCCTTGCGATGACGGGAACGCGAACAGCAGCAATGACACGTTCACAGCCAATTGCGGCTGCATCGGCGTGTTGCCGAACGACTGCGCCGGTGTGCCCGGCGGCACAGCTCAGCCCGGCACCGCTTGCGATGACGTTGATGCCACCACGGGCAACGATGTGTACGACGCGTTCTGCACCTGCGCAGGCCAGTTGATCGATTGCGATGGTGTTATCGGTGGCTTCGCATTGCCCGGCTTCCCCTGCGATGATGCCAATGCCGGCACCGGCGCCGATGTGTGGGACAACAACTGCCAGTGCGCTGGCCTGTTGATCGATTGTGAAGGCGTGCCCGGTGGAACGAGTACCATCGGCACCGTCTGCGACGACGGCGACAACGACACCAGCAACGATATGTTCAACGCCAACTGTATCTGCGCGGGAACGCTCGCGAGCGATTGCGAAGGCAATGTGGGTGGCCCTGCACAGCCGGGCACCACGTGTGACGACGGCAACGCGAACACCGGCAACGATGTGTACAGCGCGAACTGCACATGCGCGGGACAGGTCATCGACTGCGAAGGCACGATCGGTGGTGGCGTGCTCCCAGGCACGGCTTGCGATGATGGTGTCGCCTGCACAGTGAACGATATGCGCGATGCCACTTGCACTTGCACGGGTACCGCCCTCACCATCGGTGCGGTTTCCGGTGCCACCGTGGTGCTCGGCAACACGACCAACGCATACGTGGTAACGCCCGTGGCGAACGCCACCAGCTATGAGTGGACCCTGCCCAATGGCTGGACCACCGGCGACAACAGCGCCTTCGTGCTCGTTGCCGATGCGAACAACGTCGCAGGTGATGTCCAACTCTGTATAACAGCAACGGTCGGCACATGCGAACTCACCAGCTGCATCACGGTGACGGTTGACTTCAACACAGGCATCGCTACTGGCGAGGCGACTTCCACCGAATGGTTCAGCGTGCAGCCGAACCCATCGAACGGAATGTTCCAACTGCTCACCTCGACCACTGCTGCGGATCCGATCCAGGTCTCCGTGCACAATGGTCTAGGACAGGATGTGTTGGCACCGTTCATCGTCGCTGGCCAACGCGCCATCGAAATGGACCTGGGCAATATGGCCGCTGGCGCTTACTACCTATTGGCTACCCGCCATGGCAAGCAGCACATCCTGAAGCTCCTGGTCCAACGATAACGGAACGTACCTCTCTGCGAACAGCCCCGGTCATGACCGGGGCTGTTCGCATTACGGGCCACCCTCCCCTTAACCGTCGCTACGCATCTTTGCCGCCCTTACACCATGGAACTCACTTCGATCAAGTCAGCTCTCGACAACGAGGCACGTATCGGGACCACCGTTGCCGTTGCCGGCTGGGTGCGCACCTTCCGTAACGACCGCTTCATTGCTCTCAACGACGGCAGTACGATCCGCAATCTACAGTGCGTCATCGACCAGACCCAAGTGGATGCCGCGACGCGGGCACGCTTCACCACGAGTGCAGCAGTAAAGTGTACAGGGGAACTCGTTGCCAGCCAAGGCAGCGGACAGCGTGTGGAGTTGAAGGTGACTTCCGTGGAAGTGCTCGGGGACAGCGATGCGGAGAAATACCCGATCCAGCCGAAGAAGCACTCGCTGGAATTCCTGCGGGAGCAAGCGCATCTGCGTTTCCGCACCAACACTTACAGCGCGGTGTTCCGCATGCGGCACCAAGTGAGCTTCGGCATCCACGAGTACTTTGATGCGAACGGCTACAACTACTTCCACGCGCCGATCATCACTGCGAGCGATGCGGAGGGGGCTGGTGAGATGTTCCGGGTAAGCGTGCTCGATGCGAAGGCGCCGCCACTGGATGACCAAGGCGCGGTTGATTTCAAGGAAGACTTCTTCGGTCGCGAATCGCGCCTCACGGTCAGCGGCCAACTGCAAGCCGAACTCGCAGCGCTCGCCCTTGGCAAGGTCTACACCTTCGGCCCCACGTTCCGCGCGGAGAACAGCAATACCACGCGGCACCTGGCCGAGTTCTGGATGATCGAACCCGAAGCCGCCTTCATGGACCTCAAAGGCGACATGGATCTGGCGGAAGGTTTGTGCAAGCACCTGATCGCACGCGTACTGAAGAACAGCATGGACGATCTGCAGTTCCTCGATGCGCGCCTGACGGAAGAGGAAGCGCAAAAGCCCAAGGAGCAGCGCAGCGAGATGGGCCTCATCGATCGCTTGAAGTTCGTTCTGGAGAATCCCTTCGAGCGGATCACCTACGACAATGCGATCGACATCCTGCTGCGCAGCAAGCCTTACCAGAAGAAGCAGTTCCAGTTCCCGGTGGAATGGGGCATCGATCTGCAGAGTGAGCACGAGCGCTACCTCGTTGAGAAGCACTTCAAAAAGCCGGTCATCGTTACGGGCTATCCCGCCAAGATCAAAGCCTTCTACATGCGCACGAACGCGCCCGGCGATTTCGGCTTCAGCGAGAAGGGCAAGACGGTCGCAGCAATGGACGTGCTCTTCCCCGGCATCGGCGAGATCATCGGTGGAAGTCAGCGCGAAGAGCGATTGGACGTTTTGGAAGCGCGCATGAAGGACATGAACGTTCCGGCCGAAGAACTGTGGTGGTACCTCGACACGCGTAGGTTCGGCACAGTGCCACATGCTGGCTTCGGTCTTGGTCTGGAGCGCTTCGTGTTGTTCGTTACCGGCATGGGGAACATCCGCGATGTGATCCCGTTCCCGCGCACGCCGAAGAGCGCGGAGTTCTGATGTGATAGATTTCCGCCATGTTGACACGCATTACCATCGGATGGTTGCTGTGCCTGCCCTTTTACTGTTGCGCCCAGAACACCTTCCAACGTCAATACAAGAGCGCCACCGCGACCTATGGCGCGCCATACAACGTGTTGCCCACATCCGACGGTGGCTTCATCGGCGCCGTGGCCGGGACCGAGCCGGGAGCATACCCCAGCGCGACCTTCGCCAGGTTCGACAGCCTCGGGAACATGCTGTGGATGAAAGCGGACACCGTGGATCTCACCGCTGCATTCGTTCGTGTGTTACCGCGCTCGGGCGGGTTCCTTTTCGCCAGCGACAAGGCCGACTTCACCAGTGATCATTACTACGTTCTCCGCGGAACGGATACCGCGTGCGTGGAGACCTGGCGAAGCACGTACACGAAGAACTATCTCCAGCCATTGTGTGCAGCGATGGCTGCTGACAGCGGCTTCCTGTTGGCCGGAGAGTTGAACGGCCCCGACCTCCACTTGGCGAAGACCGATGCCGATGGACAACTCCTTTGGTCGCGCACATACTATGTGCCTGGCAACGGGCTCGCGTTCGAATGCCTCAGCCCCCTGCCCGATGGTGGTGCGCTGATCGGCGGATCATACGCCATCAGCTGGCTCGTCGATCTTTTCCTGATGCGCGTGGACCCCTCCGGGAATGTGGTGTGGGCGCGCTCTTATCCCCACACCAGCACGATCCGTCCCGATCACATGAGCAGCGTGATCCCGACCACGGATGGCGGTTATGCCATGACGTGTCACGCGCCAGTGAACAACAACGACCTGATCTACGGCGAGCTGGTGAAACTGCACGCGGATGGTTCGGTCAATTGGCAGTACACCTATGCCGGCGCAACGGACATCACGGAGTTCAACGCGGTGCTGGAACGGCCGGACGGATCCTTCGCGGTGTGCGGCTATGGCACCGATCCCAACCAGAACCAGGACCTCTCGATCACCCATATCGACAGCTTGGGAACCTTGCTCTGGTCCCGCAATATCGGCATGGACCTGGTGGAGGCCGGCTACTACATCGCCGCCACCGAAGATGGAGGGTTCGTGATGAGCGGGGCCGTAGCCACAAGCCCCTTGTTGAGCAATGCCTACTACATGGTGCGGACGGACAGCGGTGGCTCGGTCGGGTGCCTGGATACGATGTTCACGCTCACCGTAGCACCGTTCGACCTCGGGAGTACACCGTTGGCCGTGCTCGATTCCAACGCAACGCTTACGGCCGGTGGCCAGGTGCACCAGTACAAGTATCTGACACCTCTCATGGAAACGCCCTGCGACTTCAGCACCGCGACCCAAGACACGAGCCCCGATGCAGCGTTCCGTATTTGGCCGAACCCATGCTCGGATGAATTGCACATCATCGGACGATCCAAAGCCACTTACTCCATGGAATTGCGCGCATTGGA
>JBATMK010000169.1:0-12218 GCA_049289815.1 Flavobacteriales bacterium | reverse complement strand
TCCTGCGGCCATTGCTTGGTGAACCACACCGAAGCTGGTGCAATGCAGACGTAGTCCATGTGCCCATGTGGCCATGTGCTCATGTGGCCATGCGCTTCTCCCTCATGACTTTTCGCAGGATAGAGCTTCGGCAACGGTCGAGACTTGTCTGTCAGGTGTTCAATGAGCACGTTCAGGCGTTCAACCTCATGCCGGCCATCGCCGATCACGTGCTTCACCGTTCGTGAGAACAGGAAGCTGAGCGGGTTCTTGTCGTAACCGATCTTCTCGCTGGCACGCGCAAGCACCGTCATCAGCCCCGTGCTGAAGAAGCGCTGGCAGTTGATGATGTGGTCGTACCGTGTTCCGCGTAGATCGCCGATCAGACGGAAAAGGTTGCGCGTCTTGTTATTGCCCTTGTCCCAGACGAACAGCGTGCGCAGGAACGGATGGCCGTGGAACAAGCCTTCATTTCCCTTGCGCACCACCAGGTCGATGGCCGCATCCGGGTGGAAGCCATGCAGCTTTTCCAGCACGGCTGTGGCCAGAACCGCATCGCCGAGAAAGGCGGTCTGTATGACGAGGAATTGCTTCACACGGCCACGTTGTGCTCGCGCAGTGCCTCGTTGAGCGAGGTCTTCTTGTCCGTGCTCTCCTTACGCTGGCCGATGATGAGCGCACAGGGTACGCCGAATTCACCTGCAGGGAATTTCTTTGGCGTCGTACCGGGGATCACCACGGAACGCGGTGGCACATAACCCTTCATCTCCTTCGGCTCGGGCCCAGTGACGTCGATGATGCGGGTGCTGGCCGTAAGCACCACGTTGGCACCGAGCACGGCCTCCTTCCCAACGCGCACACCTTCAACCACAATGGCACGCGAGCCGATGAAACAACCATCCTCGATGATCACCGGTGCCGCCTGCACGGGTTCCAGCACGCCGCCGATACCCACACCACCGCTCAAATGCACGTGTTTGCCGATCTGCGCACAACTGCCCACTGTGGCCCAGGTGTCCACCATCGTGCCTTCGTCCACGTACGCGCCGATGTTCACATAGCTCGGCATGAGGATCACGCCCCGGGCCAGGTACGCTCCATAACGTGCAACAGCATGCGGCACCACGCGCACGCCCAATTGTGCATACCCATGCTTGAGCTTCATCTTGTCGTGGAACTCCAAAGGGCCCACTTCCATGGTGTGCATCTGCCGGATCGGGAAGTACATGATCACCGCCTTCTTCACCCAGTCATTCACCGTCCACCCATCACCCTCGGGTTCTGCAACACGGATCTCGCCCCGGTCCAACTTGGCGATCACGGCTTCGATGTGGGCCACCACGTCGGCATCGCGCAGCAGGTCGCGGTCTTTCCAGGCCAGTTCGATCATCTCGTGCATGGGGCGAAGTTGGTGATCCCGGCCCGCTGACCAGCTTTGCGCCCCCCGACACGGTCGGGATGAGACACATGGCCCAGGTGATCGGTATCGATTTCGGCATGAAGCGTACGGGGCTTGCGGCGACCGATCCGGCCGGGATCATTGCCTCAGCGCTGGAAACCGTGCCCACGGTTGAAGTCATGGAATGGCTCAAACGCTTCTGCGCTGCCCGGCACGTCGAGGGTTTTGTGGTGGGCCTGCCCATGAATTTGAACGGAACGCCCACGGATGTCACGCCGAACGTGCGCGCTTTTGTTGAGGCCCTGGGGAAGGCCTTTCCCGGGCATTGGGTGGAAACGGTGGACGAACGCTTCAGCAGCACCATGGCCCAGCAAACGTTGCTGGCCAGCGGCAAAGGGCGTATGGCCCGGCGTGACAAAGGGCAATTGGACCGCATCAGCGCCACGATCCTGCTCCAAGGCTGGTTGGAGCATCGGCAGCGCCGGGGCTGAAGCCGACGTGTATTTTCGCCAGCCGTTCGCCGAAAGACTCCAACATTTCAGATGATACTGCCCATCCGTGCCATTGGCGATCCTGTGCTGAAGAAGGTGGCGAAGGACATCGCACCGGGGCATGCCGGCCTCGAACAATTGATCGCCGATATGTACGAGACCATGTACGAGGCGAGCGGTGTGGGGCTTGCAGCGCCACAAGTGGGGCAGAGCATCCGGCTGTTCATCGTGGATGCTTCGCCCTTCGCGGAAGATGAAGAACTGGACAAGGAGGAGCGCGACTATCTCAAGACCCTCAAGCGCGTGTTCATCAATCCATACATCGTTGAAGAGGAAGGGGAGGAATGGCCGTTCGAAGAGGGCTGCCTCAGCATTCCCGGGATCCGTGAGGAGGTGAAACGCCAACCGACCATCGTGCTGCAATGGCAGGACGAGGAGTTCAAGGACCACGAAGAAGCGTTCACCGGTTTTGCCGCACGCGTGATCCAACACGAACACGATCACCTCGATGGCAAACTGTTCATCGACAAGTTGCCCGTGCTGCGGCGCACCATGCTCAAAGGCAAACTACGCGACATCAGCCACGGAAAGACCGACGCCAAGTACAAAATGAGATTCACACCCGTGAAATGAAGACCATCCTCACCGTATCCCTTCCCATTGCCCTACTGCTGCATGCTTGTGGCGGCGGTGGAGCCAGCACGCCCACGGACGACGCGACCGCCGGCAAGCGCATGATGCAGGGCCGCATCGATAGCATGCGCAACGCCATGGAAGACGACACCCTCTATGATGCGCGCGGTGCCCAGGAACTGCTCGATGTGTACAAGGCTTACGCGAAAGCGAACCCGCATGACAGCCTGTCGCCCGAATACCTGTTCCGTGCGGCCGGCTTGAGCGATCCGCTAGGACGGCCGGATGAAAGCATGTTGTTGTACGAGCGGGTGATCAGGGACTATCCGGGCTGGAGCCGGATCGTGGACTGTTACTACCTCCGGGCCCTCACCCTGGACAAGATGGGCAAGAAGGATGAAGCGCGCATGGCGTACGAGGAGGTCATCAGTCGTTACCCCGATCATCAGTTCGCCAAGGACGCCAAGCAGATGATCGAGAACCTGCAGTACACGGACGAGCAACTGATCGAGAAGTTCCGCGCACAGAACGAAGCCGGGGCGCAAACGAAGTAGAGGCTATCCGCAGGACCGATCGGCGGGGGTGCGACGAAGGTCAGAGGCGCTCCATGCTCCAGGCCGCGGCGGGTTCCTCGAACATGGCTTTCACCGTGGGCCAAACGCTGGCGAACACATCTGACTTCCGGTAGTTCTCCAGATCGGAATCGCTGTCCCACTCGCTGTAGGTCATGAAAACGCGCGTGTCGTCCGTGGCGTGCAGCAGTTCCAGGTGCCGGCAACCGGGGAAGATGCTGATGCGCTGACGCCAGCCTGCGAACAGTTCCAGGAAGCGCGCGCACTCCTCCTGCCGGAAGGTCATTTTCACCACGCGCACCACCATCGCTTCAGTTGAATTCGATGCGCACGCTATCGCGCACACGCAAGCCGAACAGGCGCGAGGCTCCGCCACCCGTCCCGTCCACGCCCTTGTTCACGGCAATTTCCAAATAGCCGGTGGCCCCGAAGAAAGCCACGCGCTCACCTTCGGGTACATCGCTGTAGGTCTCGTGCAGCGCGTTGATATCGTTGCCATGCTTGGCGCAGGTGATGGTGAAGTTGCGCCGCTTGCGCTGCTCGTCGAAAAGGGCTTTGGTGATGTTGGTCACCACGTTGCCGTAAGCGTCCACATAGAGCACGCTACCACGGATGCTCTTATCATCCAAGGTGGGGCGGAAACCCATCTGTTCGCGCAGTTCCACCGTTCGGCGACCAATGACCTCGGGGGTACCGCCACGCGCAATGTGGCAGGCGGCTTTCACGAAAACGTTCTTCACCGGGAAGGCGATGTGGTCGGCATCGAGTTTCATGGTCAGTTCGAAGATCTCATGGGGTTTGCCATCGAACAACAGGCTGAAGATGCCGTTGTCCGCACCGATGAAGAAGTGCCCGTCATGTCGCACCACCAAGTGCGGCGTACGGCCGTCCGCTTCAGGGTTCACACCGATGATGTGGATGGTACCGCGGGGGAACTCCGGATAGGCGTTGCGCAGCACGAAGGCCGCTTGCGTGTTATCGAAGGTGGCCACGTGGTGGCTGATGTCCACGATGGTCGCCTCCGGACATTGGGTCAGGATAGCGCCCTTCACCGCGCCCACATAGTGGTCCTTGATGCCCATGTCGGTGGTGAGGGTGATGATGGGCATGGCTCTGCGAAGGGAGGACGAAACTATCGCCGGCCGGAAGGCATGGTCGACGAGTTGTCCGATCGCACCGGTTGAAAATCCGTCGATGCGGCCCGTTGATCGTGCCGATCTCCCATCCAGGATCCGCCCAGTTGCGAACGATCGCGCAACGAACAACCACGCGTCGAATACCTTCGGCCACCGCAACACACCGGATCCCTTTGAGCGAACGCACGATCACCATTGAAGGCGCCGATCCGATGGCTGTCCTTGGCGCCAACGACAGCAACCTGCGCATCATCAAGGGCCTTTTCCCCAAGCTCGTCCTCATCGCCCGGGGCGACACGTTGATGGTGAAGGGCGATGAGGACGAGATGAACCGCTTCGGCGAACGCTTCGATGAACTGGTGAAGCATGTGGAGCGCTACAACGATCTTCCGCGCAAGGTGCTGGACGATATCATGGGCAACGGTGATCGTGGTGCCCCGGAGGTGGATGAACCCGGGACCCTCGTGCATGGCAATCAAGGCCTGCGTATCAAGGCCCGCACGGCCGGCCAGCAG
The DNA here is from genome assembly GCA_049289815.1 of Flavobacteriales bacterium. GTDB lineage: Bacteria > Bacteroidota > Bacteroidia > Flavobacteriales_F > PHOS-HE28 > PHOS-HE28. Next base: position 7,493 of record JBATMK010000169.1, on the reverse strand, counting down.
CGGTTGGTGGAGGCGGTGAAAGAGAGCGACATGGTCTTCGCCATCGGCCCCGCTGGAAGCGGCAAAACATACACAGCGGTGGCCCTTGCGGTGAAGGCTCTGAAGGATCGCCAGGTGCGCCGCATCATCCTCACGCGCCCAGCGGTTGAAGCAGGGGAGAACCTCGGTTTCCTGCCCGGCGACCTGAAGGACAAGCTCGATCCATACCTGCAGCCGCTCTACGATGCGCTGCGCGACATGATCCCCGTACCCAAGCTGGCGGAGTACATCGAGAACGGCATCATCCAGATCGCCCCGCTCGCCTTTATGCGGGGCCGTACCCTGGACAACGCTTTCGTGATCCTCGATGAAGCCCAGAACGCCACGCTCCCGCAAGTGAAGATGTTCCTGACGCGCATGGGGCGCAGCGCCAAATTCGTGATCACCGGCGACGTGACCCAGATCGATCTTCCACGCAACCAGCCGAGCGGCTTGGTGCCCGCCGTTGATATGCTGCGGAACGTGGATGGCATTTCCGTCATCGAACTCGATGAGAAGGACATCATCCGCCATGACCTGGTGACCAGGGTCGTGCAGGCGTTCAGAGAGCGCGACGAGGTTCGTGAACGCGAGAACCCGCGACAAGCATGACGAGCACGCTGATGCGCAGCGACCTGCGCCTTCCGGAAGTCACGGATGTGTACCGTGGGAAAGTGCGCGATGTGTACCGTCTGGCCGATGGTCGTATGGTGATGGTGGCCAGTGACCGCATCAGCGCCTTCGATGTGATCCTTCCACGCGGCATCCCGCACAAGGGCCAGGTGCTGAGCCAGGTGAGCTGGAGCATGTTGCAAGCCACACGCGACGTTGCGCCCAACTGGGCGGTGGCCATGCCCGACCCACAGGTGATCATTGGCCAAGCCTGCGTTCCGGTGAAGGTGGAAATGGTGGTGCGCGGCTACCTGAGCGGACATGCGTGGCGGCAGTACCAGGCCGGGCATCGGGTGCTTTGCGGTGCTGCGATGCCGGAAGGTTTGAACGAGAGCGACCGCTTTCCGCAACCCATCATCACGCCCAGCACGAAGGCAGATGAAGGGCACGACGAGGACATCACTGCTGCCGAGATCCTTGCGCGCGGACTATGCACCAAGGCTGAATGGGAGACCATGGAGCGCTTCGCGTTGGCGCTCTTTGCGCGCGGTTCCGAGATCGCACGGAAGCGCGGTCTGATCCTGGTGGATACCAAATATGAGTTCGGGAAGAACACGGCAGGGGTGATCATCCTCATCGACGAGATCCACACACCCGACAGTTCACGCTACTTCCATCTGGAAGGCTATGACGAGCGCCAGCGCAGCGGCGAGCCGCAGAAACAGTTGAGCAAGGAATTCGTCCGGCAATGGTTGATCGCCGGTGGCTTCATGGGCAAGGAAGGACAGCAGGTGCCGCACATGGACGATGCCTTCGTCCAGAGTGTCACGGATCGGTACATCGAGTTGCACGACAAGATCACGGGGTCGGCTTTCGTCCCGGCCGATACCACCGATATCTCTGCCCGCATCCAGCGGAACGTTGAGGCGTACTTGCGCGGCTGAACTACTTGCCCAGCCGGTGCTCCAACTCACTGGCAATGTCTTCCAACAACGAGGCCTTGACCGCATCTGCTTCACCGGCCATCGCATTGCGGAGGCGGATGATGGATGTGCGCGCCGCTTTCTCCGGCCACACGCTTTGCTCCTGAACGATGGTGAAGCACTCGAAGGATTCACCGAGACTTCCGGAGATGGCCATGCCCGTTATGATGTCCAAGTGATCGCGCATGTCGATGCCCGCGTTCCAGAAACAGGAGAGCACCGTTTGCCGCACCGAACGCAGCTCGGGAATGTCCAGAGCCGCCAACAACTGGTCCTTGGCCCCCTTGGCCTTCACGGCGAACAGCAGCGTGGTGATCCGCTGTTGTACCGTGATCTCCTTGGCCTTCGCCAAAGCGTGCAGCAGAGGAACAATGGCCATGGCATCGCCCCGCTGGTCAACCTTTTCCAAGGCATCGAGCACTTTCGCATCGTCGTCGGAGAGGAGTTGTGCAAAAAGCGGGTCCAGGCTCATGGCATAGAGGGGGTAGGGGAAAATGGGCGCCGAAAATAGGAGAGCCTGAAATGAGAACGGCCCCGATCCACCGGGGCCGTTCCAAGATGTTGCCGTTGCTCAAATGTGAACGAAGATCCTGCGGGCAGGACGGCGTTTGAACTTGTAGCTGACTTCGATCACCAGGGAACTGAAGTAGTCCGGCAAGCCGGGATTGCCACGGCGGCTGGTCTTGATACCCATTGTCCCATCGCTGCCATAACTGCTGGGATCGCTGATGTACCGGGCAATGAATTGTTGGGTGCTGTCGGTGGGGAATGCCTCGCCGATCTCCTCGTAGGTTGAATAGCGATCGCTCACATCATCCAGCTTGTCGCTGATGAAGTAGATGTACGAGAACTCCGCCCCGATGCTCATTTGTTTGGTCACCATGTAGCGCAACCCAAAGCCCAACGGCATCCCGAAGTGCCACGGTGAGGTCTTCTGCGTATTGGCTCCTTCTGAATCGCCCCAGCCACCCTCGGTGTGCCAATCGTAGAGGTCGGTTTCGTACTCGCCGTCGCGTTCCACCACGTTCGCGTTCTCGGATCCAGGGGTGTACTGTTCCTGATCGCGCAGGGTGCCATCCTCCCAGTGGTAGTACTGGTTACCCAACGCGATATCGCCGCGGAACAGATCCGCTTTCGGCCTGCCGTAATACACTCCGGCGCCGAGGTAGAAATAGGCGAAGAACCGCTGTTGGAACAGCGGCTGGTAAGGTTCGCGATAAGCGTTGAGCACCAAGTGCGCGCTGGCACCGAAGAGGTCCGTGCGGAAATTCAGGCCGCGCTTGAAGTTGTACAGCTCATTGCCGCTTTTACCACCGGTGGGCTCGGTCTCGTCATACCCGATGCGCAGCCAGCTAAGGCGACCTTCCATCGTGAGGGAACGCGTCACATAGCGCTTCGGGTTGTTGAAGAAGTCGCGGAACGTGATCATCACCCCGGGACGTGCGCTGTTCCATTGCACTGGGCCGTCCCAGTTGCCCAGATCACCGTAGTAATGGGTAACACCACCGGAGATGCCCACTTCCAGGTTGCGTTGGGCGGAAGCCATCAGCGCTATGCTCGAAAGGGCTGCTGAGAGTAGAACTCGCTTCATGATCGTTCGGGCTTGGGCGTGAAAGTACGGCGGTAAGACGGCACCGTGGGCGATGCGTTGCCTCCCGGTGGACAGGTCATTGCCGTGGGCCGAACAGCGCCGTTCCCACCCGCACCATGGTGCTGCCATGGGCAATGGCCAGGTCCATGTCCCCGCTCATGCCCATGCTCAGATGGGTCAGGTGCTCCGGTGGAAAAACAGCCATGGCTTTCAGTTCCTCGAACAATTCACTCGCTACGGCGAATTCAGCATCGATCTTCGAACGGTCCTCGGTCATGGTTGCCATGGCCATGAGCCCTTGCACCCGGAGGTTCGGCCAACAGCCCTGCCACCGCCGTGCGGCACGCCTCAGTTCATCGGGTGCGAAGCCGTGTTTGGTTTCTTCCTGGGCCACATGCACCTGCACCAGCACGCTGATCGTCCGACCCAGGGAGCTGGCACGCTTGTCCAGTTCATCCAGGAGTCTTTCGCTATCGGCACTGTGCACCAAGTGCACGAACGGGGCGATCAGTTTCACCTTGTTGGTCTGCAGGTGACCGATGAAGTGCCACTCAATATCCGCAGGGAGTTGTGGCTGTTTCTCCTTCAGCTCCTGTGGATAGTTCTCACCGAACGCGCGATGCCCCAGATCGTACAACGCCTTGATCTCTTCCACGGATCGTGTCTTGCTCACGGCAATAAGCCGCACATGCTGCGGCAGCGTCGACTTCAGATGATGGTAACGATCGGCAAGGGTGTTCATGTGCTAATGCGGCCATTTGACCATGTGCCCATTGCGTGCGTACGCAAGGGCTGGTTCGTTCTTCCTGAGTAAGGCAGTATGGCCACATGAGCACATGAACACATGGTCACATGGTTCTATTCCAACGGATAGATCGTCAACCCACTGCGCAACTTGGGTTCGATGTACGTGCTCTTCGGCGGCATGGTGCCATTGCTATCGGCCACGGCTTTCAACTCCTCGAAACTGATCGGGCGCAGGTGGAACGCCACGGCGGCCTCACCGCTCTTCACCAAGCGTTCGAGTTCAACGGGGCCTTGCGTGCCTGGTATGAATCGGATATGCGGATCGGTGCGCAGGTCCTGGATGCCCAACACGGGCGACAAAATGCAAGTGCTCAAAAGCGCGGGGTCCAACCCCTCGGCAGGCTTGGCCCAAAGCGGGGGGGCTGGCATTTGCAGGCTGTACCAACCGATGCGCGTGCAGATGTACACCTGACCCTGGTCGGGCATTGTTGTCGGTGTTGTCTTCAGAGGAAGGAGCACACCGAGTTTGCCGACCTCGCCAAGGAACTCCGCCGTATCCATGCCGTTGAGACTGGTCACGGCCCGATCGAAGTTCCAGATATGCAGGTGCGCACGTGGAACGATGAAGGCCAGGCACCAGGCCTTCGGGTCTTCGCCCTGTGCGTTGCTGCTTTCGGCAAGCCGCGCGCTGCTCGCGCTGCGGTGATGGCCATCGGCGATATAGAGTGCATCGAGCGTGGAGAAACACGCGGTGATCTCGTCCATGTGCTCGGTATCGTTGATCGCCCATAGCCGGTGGCGAACGCGATCCGTGGTGCTCAGGTCCAGTTCTGGCCGGGTCAGCGTTACGCGGTCCATGGTGGCTTCCAACAAGGGCATGTCGGTACTGGTGAGCAGTACCGGCTCTGCGTTGATGCCTGTTGTACCGAGGTATTTCTCGAACAACGTTTCCCGGGCGGTGAGCGTTTGCTCGTGCATCTTGATGCGGCCATCGCGATAATCCTGCACGCTTACCGCGCAGATGATACCGCGCGAACTGCGGTCGCCTTGGTCCTGCTGGTAGATGTACAGGCTGGGCAGGGCATCCTGTTGGAGGATCCTGTCCGCGCAGAACGATTCGAACTTCTTGCGCACACGCCGGAACCGCTCGGCTTGGGTAAGGTGCATGTCGCGCCCCAGATCCGGATGCACGATGTGCAGGAAGCTGTACGGGTTGCTCCGCAGTTTGGCGGTGAGCGCCTCCGGTTCGTACTCCACGTAGCTACGGCTCGCCACCAAGTGGGCCTTATCGGGCGAGGGCCGCCACGCACGGAACGGACGGATCTTCATCCTGCCTCAGGCATCCACGCTCTGCCGGGCGTAGTGCTCAATGATGATGTCGGCCAACTCGCTGCCGATGCGGCCTTGCGCTTCGGCCGTCGCTGCACCAATGTGCGGCGTTAGGCTGATATGGGCGTTGGCCAGGACATCGGCGCGCGGTGTGGGCTCATTGGTGAAGACGTCCAGTGCGGCACCACGCAGTTTGCCGGCTTGCAACGCAGCGAGCAGGGCATCCTCGTCCACGCTGCCGCCTCGAGCGGTGTTCACAAGCACGGCTCCGGGTTTCATCAACGCCAGTTCGCCACGGCCCAGGACCGGTGCCCCATCCTTCTGGGCCGGTACATGCAGGCTGATGGCATCGGCCTTTGAGAGCAGTTCGGTGAGGGGTACCATCTTCACCGGCACGCGGAGGGTCTGTCCACCGACCTCCATTTCGATGGCTTCGGCGGTTGCGTGGTGGTCGGCGTAGATCACCTTCATGCCGTTGCCCAATGCGTAGCGCGCGGTCCATTGCCCGATGCGCCCGAAACCGATGATGCCAAGCGTTTTGCCGCGTAGTTCCTGGCCCTTCTCGTAAGTCTTCTTCAATTCCTTGAACTCGCCCTGGCCACGCACAGGCATGTGCCGGTTGCTCTCGTGCAGGCCACGCACCAGCGCGAACAAGTGCGCCATCACCAACTCGGCAACACTGATGCTGCTGCTGGCCGGTGTGTTGAACACGGTGATCCGTTTGTTCGTCGCGTATTCGCGATCGATGTTGTCCATCCCCACGCCACCGCGCCCCACCAGCTTCAGGCCGGGGCAGGCATCGATGAGGTCCTTGCGCACTTTGGTGGCACTGCGCACCAGCAGTACCTCCACGTGTTCCTTGTTGAGGTATTCGGCCAGCTTGTCCTGAGGGACGTGATCGCTGGTCACCTTGAAGCCCGCATCGGTGAGGGCCTGTTTGCCGTTCGACGAGATGCCGTCGTTGGCGTGCACACGTTTGCTCATCCGTTCTTCTTTGCGAATTCCTCCATCACGTCCACCAGTGCCTGCACGCTTTCGATCGGCAGGGCGTTGTACATGCTCGCGCGGTAACCACCCACACTGCGGTGGCCCCGGATGCCGCTGATGCCTGCATCCTTCCACATGGCGTCGAAGGTCGGTTCCAGTTTCGCATCGGCCAGCACGAACGTCGGGTTCATGTGACTGCGGTCCTCCACAGCGGTAGTGCCTTTGAAAACCGGCAGCCGATCGATCGCACCGTACAGCAATTCGGCTTTCGCCGTGTTACGCTTTTCGATCGCGGCCACGCCGCCAACGCGCTTCATCCACTCCATGGTGAGCATGCTCACGTACACCGCGAAAACCGGAGGCGTGTTGTACATGCTCTCCTTGTCGGCGTGGTTCTTCAGGTCCATCATCGGGCTCAGCTTGCGGCCGGTCTTGCCCAAGTGGTTCGGGTCGAAGAGGTAGACAGTGGCACCGGCAGGCCCCATGTTCTTCTGGGCTCCGGCATAGATCAACGCGAAGTCCGCAACGTTCACTGGCCGGCTGAAGATGTCGCTGCTCATATCGCAGACCACCGGGATCGGTGATTTCGGGAACTGCTTGTACTGCGTTCCGAAAATGGTGTTGTTGCTGGTGAAGTGGAAGTAGTCGGCGTCTGCCGGAATGCTGAAGCCCTTGGGGATGTAGCTGAAGTTCTTGTCCTCGCTGCTGGCCACCACGATCGTTTCACCGGCCAACTTGCTCTCCTTGATCGCACGGCTCGCCCACTCGCCCGTATTGGCGTAAGCGGCTTTGCCGCCCACCTTCATGTAGTTCTGCGGTACCATGTGGAAGCCCATGCTTGCACCACCGCCAAGGAAGACCACTTGGTAGTGATCGGGTGCGCTGAGCAACTCCTTCACCAGCGATTGCGCCTTCGCCATCACTGCCTCGAAGGGTTTGCTCCGGTGACTGATCTCCAGGATGCTGAGGCCGCTGCCTTCGAAATCGAGGACGGCTTGCGCGGCTTGCTCAAAGACCTCGCGCGGCAGGATGCAAGGACCTGCACTGTAGTTGTGGACTTTCTTCATCGTATCGGTCAACATGGCATGGGCCTCTTGTTCGGCGGGGCGAAGGTAGAATCCGCCCTGAGGAGGATGAGGGCGGTTGCGTGACTTGTCCAAGTGCCAGTGTCGATGATTTTCCTTGGTCCTGTCGCTGACCTCGGGAAGCCAAGGGCCGGGGCAAAG
>JBATMK010000168.1:0-3272 GCA_049289815.1 Flavobacteriales bacterium | reverse complement strand
TACTTCGTGCTGGCCGATGGCGGCGCGAGCCGCAGCGGCTATTGGGTCGCGCAGGCGTTGGGGCGTTTGAGCGAGGAAGCCCGACCCGGCTTCACCGACCGCCTGTTGTGCCTTTCCGGTGCCTCGGGCGGCAGTGTGGGTATCGGCACTTACCACGCGTTGCTTTCGAAAGCAGCAGGCGGCAGCAAAAAGGGCTTGAAGAACGATGCACGGTCCATCCTTGGAGAGGACTTCCTGGCGCCCACGCTGAGCACCATGCTGTGCAACGATGTGGTGAACCAGTTGGCCCCGATCTTCAACGATCGCGCACGCACACTTGAAAAGTCGATGGAGTTGGCGGCAGCGCGTTTCGGCGATCCGTTCGTTGTGGGCATGAAACAGCTGCGCGCAACCAACGACGGTGGTCTGCCCATCCTCTGCCTGAACACGGTGCGCATGCAGGACGGCCGGCCCGCCTACTCCAGCAACGTGGCATTGGACGAACCGGCGTTCAGCGCGCGGCTCGACGTGCCGGGCTTGTTGCCTAACGCGCTGGACATCCGGCAGAGCAGCGCCATGGTGCTCAGTAGCCGCTTCCCCTACATCTCACCCGCAGGCCGCGTCGATCACCAACGCGTGGGCGACACCGCCAATGGCGAGCCTCCGGTGGTACCGTTGGTGAGCTACTTCGTGGACGGGGGCTATTTCGATAACAGCGGCGCCGGGGTCGTTGACGAGTTGATCAGCGCACTGGGGACCCTGCTTGCATCCGACGATCCTGCGTTCGCTCCCTACCGCAACAGGCTTGCGTACAACGTCATCCATATCAGCAATACGGAACCCGGCACGGCAGTACTGACGCGGGTGCATCCGATGCTCAACGACGCCGCCGCACCCCTTCTCACGGTGGCGGGCACATACGCCAGCCAGACCGACGTGAACAATGCACGATTGCGTCGTCGACTGAGCGCGCTGCCCGATGCGCACTATTGCGAAGTGAATCTGTACGAGTCCGTGAAAGGAAAACCGGACCTGAAGCCCATGAGCATGAACTGGGTGATCTCCGACGCCACGCGCCACCGCATGGATCACATCACCGACACACACTACCGGTTGGATTCGCTGATCGACGTCATCCGCTAACGTCCCACCAGCCCGACCAATGTCGCGAGGCTGTCCACCTCCGTGTTCTCCAGCACCAGCACCTTCAGGCGGGCTGGCTTGCCAGCAAGCGTAACATCAACGGTGTAGGTGAGGCTATCACCATGGCGACGGGTTTCTTTCAGGATCACTTCGCCACCGGCAACACTTGCGCGCACGCTGTCGATCGTGCTGGGCCAGGATGCTAGGCTTCCCGTGACTTCCGGTGCGCTCTCCACCAAGGTCTCCTTCAAGCGCAGCTTGATGCGCGACTCCGGCAACCACGCGCCGTTGGTGATGCGCTCCCCGAAAAAGAACCAAGCAGCGGTGCCCCCAATGAGCACACCAAGGATGAAGAGCCGGATGCGGCGGGCGAAGGTCATCGGGATCAGAACGCCGCCAACAGCATGTTCAGGTCCTTGTATTCCAGCTTGAAGGCCTCGCTGAGGATCTCGCTGGTGAGCGAGCCGTTGTACAGGTACACGCCGTGGCGCAAGCCGAGGTCCTTCTTGATCAGCTCCTCGAAGCCGCCCTGGTCCCCCATGCTCAGGAGCATCGGGCTGAAGATGTTGCTGAGCGCATTGCTGGCGGTGCGCGGCACGCGGCTGGCGATGTTCGGCACGCAGTAATGGATGACGCCATATTCCTTGAACACCGGATCGGTATGCGTTGTCACACGACTGGTCTCGAAGCACCCACCGCGATCGATGCTCACATCCACGATCACCGCTCCGGTCTTCATGCCTTGCACCATGTCCTCGGTGACCACCATGGGCGTGCGGCCGTGTTCGGGGCGCAGGGCACCGATCACCACGTCGGCATTGCGCAGGGCCTGCTTCAGTTCTTCCGGCTGGATCACGCTGGTGTACACGCGAGTGGCCAGATCGCTCTGCATGCGCCGCAAGCGATAGATGCTCTTGTCGAAAACCTTCACACTCGCGCCCAGACCGAGCGCCGCGCGCGTTGCGAACTCGCCAACCGTACCGGCTCCGAGGATCACGACTTCCGCAGGTGCAACACCGCTGATGCCGCCGAGCATGAGGCCGGGACCGCCCTTGTCGGTGCCCATGTATTCGCTGGCAATGAGGATGGCCGTGTTGCCCGCGATCTCGCCCATGGCGCGGATGATGGTGTAGATGCCCTGGCGGTCCTTGATGAAGTCCCAAGCCACGGCATGCACCCGCTTCTGCATCAGTTTCTTCAACGCATCCTGCGGTTGCACCGTCAGTTGAAGCGCGCTGATGAGCAATTGCTTCGGCCGCAGCATCTCGATCTCCGCCGCGCTTGCCGGGGCCACTTTCAGGATGATGTCCGCCTTGAACACTTCCAGCGGGCTGTCCACGAGCATGGCGCCCGCCTCGGTGTAATCGCTGTCCTGGAACTGCACGGCCATGCCCGTACCGCGCTCCATCACCACATCGTGGCCGCGGCCGGTGAGCACCGCAACGGCGGCAGGCGTAAGGGGCACACGGTGCTCCTGGAAGGCGACTTCCTTGGGGATGCCGATGAAGAGGTTCTGTTTCCTGCGCCGTGTGGCGATGGCTTGCTCTTGCGGGAGCATGGCCATCTCGCTGGCCAGTTGCCGTATGATGTCGCTATGTGCGGTCATGATCGGAGGGTCAAGATACGCTCCTGACCTTCGATCGTGATCCCGATGTGCACAGTGCCTGGAGGCAGCAGGTCGGCAGCCAGTTCCGGCCATTCCACGAAGCAGTACGCGTCGCTGTCCACGTACTCCGTGAAGCCGATCCCTTCCAGTTCCCTGGCATCGCGCAACCGGTACAGGTCGAAGTGGTAGACCGGGCCGTGCTCCGTGCTCCAGTACTCGTTCACGATGGCGAAGCTGGGGCTGCTGGGGCTGTCCTTCACACCCAGCGCTTGGCAGAATCCCTTGATCAATGTGGTCTTGCCAGCGCCCAGTTCACCGTGCAGGGCGAAGACGCGGGCGTCAGCGTGGAGCTTCAGTACTTCGACTGCGACAGTCGGTGCTAGATCCGGTGACTTCAACAACAGCGACCGCATGCCGTTGGTTTTTCTACCTCGGGGTCAAATATGCCACCGGCACCATCATCTCCTCCATGCTGATGCCGCCGTGCTGGAAAGTGTTGCGGTAGAAGTTGACGAAGTGGTTGTAGTTGTTCGGGTACACGAAG
>JBATMK010000167.1:0-12459 GCA_049289815.1 Flavobacteriales bacterium | reverse complement strand
CTGTGCAGCGGGAACTGCGCGCGCGTCTCCTTGTTCTTGCGCTCCTCACGCGTCTCCACTTCGTTGCCCTGGCGCAGGTGCTCGTTGCTGTTCAAGTAGAGATGCTCGCACTGGGGCACCAGCCGCTTGATCGTCGCTTCATAGCTGCTCGTCCATAAGACCGTGGCGATGCCACTCAGCTCCGTTGCTTCCTTCTGAGAGAATTTGGCGCCCTCCCAGATAGCGAGCAACTCGCTCGTCTCGCGCACGAATAGGATCTCGCGGTCCTTCGCGTCCACCGCATCGGGAAAGAGCAGCAGGATCGTCTCCTCCTGATCGATGCCGCTCAGGTAGAAGATGTCGCTGGCCTGCTTGAACGGCATCGAACCATCAGCACTTGTCGGCATGATATCGTTGCTGTGGAAGATGGCGAGGCCGCCTTTCTCCAGGTGCTGGCGGAAACGGGCGCGGTGTTCGCGGTAAGTGGCGGCGGAAAGGGGGGCGTAACGCATTCTTCTAGAGTGTGAGGAGCGAATGTAGGAGGGCAGCTTGTGGAATACCGAACCAGGAATGCCGAACGGTGAACTTGAAGCCTGATGGTCCCCGCCGATCGGACTTCCTTGTTCCTTGTTCTTGGGTTCGATCTACTTTTCTCAAATGCCAAAGCCGAACAAAACCCACGCTACCGCCGCCAGCGTCGATGCCTTCATCGATAAGCAGCCGAAGGAGGAAGTACGCGACGATTGCCGCACGCTGATGAAGTTGATGCACGAGCTCACGGGCGAGGAGCCGTACATGTACGGGCCTTCGATCATCGGCTACGGCACCTACCATTACAAGTACGCCAGCGGTCACGAAGGGGATGCGCCTTTGGCGGCTTTCAGTCCGCGCAAGCCGGAGTTGGTGATCTACGCCATGGGCAGCATCTTCGAGCAGGAGCCTGATCTGATGAAGAAGCTGGGCAAGTTCAAAGCCACTAAGGGCTGCCTGTATGTGAAGCGCCTAGCCGACATCGACCTGAAGGTGCTGAAGAGCATTCTGAAGAAGTCGATCGCGTTGGTGAAGAAGACTTATCCGCACTCCTAGGCCGCGGGTTCAAGAGGAGGGCAGGACCGGCCGCTCATTTGGACCAATTCCAAACAGATGAGCGTTCGCTTCTTGCTTCCACGCCAAACGCCCCGCCCGTAAGTTTGCGGCCGTTCCAACCCACAGATGGCTCGTCAAGGTCTCTTCGGCTCCTCCCTCGCAAAGAAGTACTGGATGGCCCTCACGGGCCTTTTCCTTATCACCTTCCTGGTGGTGCACGCTTCCGTGAATGCGATGATCTTCTACAACGACGGCGGCGTCACGTTCAACACGGTGGCGCACTTCTTCGGCACCAACATCCTGATCCGCACGATGGAGATCGTGCTCTTCATCGGCCTCATCGCCCATACCGTTGACGGGCTGATGCTCTACTTCCGGAACCGCGGTGCGCGCCCGGTGAAGTATGCCATGGAAAGAGGCAATACGAGCAGCCGGTGGTACAGCCGCAGCATGGCGCTGCTCGGCACGCTCATCCTGATCTTCTTGATCATCCACCTGGGGCATTTCTGGGTGAAGAGCCGCCACATCATCGGGAACCTGGACGAGTTCACGCAACCCGGCGCGGAGAACGAGAACCTGTACGGAGCGATGCAGAAGTACTTCGACATCCCATGGGTGGTGATCATCTATGTGCTCGGCTGCTTCAGCTTGTTCTGGCATCTCATGCACGGTTTCAAGAGCGCCTTCCAATCGCTCGGCCTGAACCACAAGCGCTACAACCCGATCATCGCATTCGCTGGCACTGCCTTCAGCATCATCATCGCTCTGGTCTTCGCTTCGATGCCCGTGAGCATGTACTTCAAGTGGATCCAATGAGAATGCGCCATAGGCCACAGGCTTCAGGCCACAGGCTGACCGCTGACGTCCGCATTGGCCTGTGGCCAGAGGCCTGCAGCCTGTGGCCTGAAGCCCTAAGACATCCGCGACCATGTCAGTGACCCTCGACAGCAAGATCCCTCCTGGCCCCATCGAGAAGAAGTGGACCGATCACAAGGGGCACATCCGCATCGTGGCACCGGCCAACAAGCGCCGCATCGACGTGATCGTGGTGGGGACAGGTCTCGCCGGTGGCGCGGCCGCCGCCTCGCTGGCGGAGATGGGCTACAACGTGAAGGCCTTCTGTTTCCAGGACAGCGCGCGCCGCGCACACAGCATCGCTGCGCAGGGCGGGATCAACGCGGCGAAGAATTACCAGAACGATGGCGACTCGACTTTCCGGCTCTTCTACGACACGGTGAAGGGTGGCGATTACCGCGCACGTGAAGCCAACGTGTATCGCCTGGCGGAAGTCAGTGCGAACATCATCGACCAGTGCGTGGCACAAGGGGTGCCCTTCGCCCGCGACTATGGTGGACTACTCGACAATCGTTCGTTCGGTGGCGTGCAAGTGAGCCGCACCTTCTATGCACGCGGACAGACGGGTCAGCAGTTGTTGCTCGGCGCCTACAGCGCATTGATGCGACAGGTCGGGAAGGGGGCGGTGCAGATGTGTGACCGCCACGAGATGTTGGATGTGGTCATTGTTGATGGCAAGGCGCGCGGCATCATCGCACGCAACCTGATCACCGGCGAGATCGAACGGCATGGTGCACACGCTGTCCTGCTTTGCACCGGCGGCTATGGCAACGTGTTCTTCTTGAGCACGAACGCCATGGGCAGCAACGTCACCGCTGCGTGGAAGGCGCACAAGCGCGGCGCCTACTTCGGTAACCCGTGCTACACGCAGATCCACCCAACGTGCATTCCTGTCAGCGGCACGCACCAGAGCAAGCTCACCTTGATGAGCGAATCGCTCCGCAACGATGGGCGCATCTGGGTGCCAAAGAGCTTGGAGGACGCGAAAGCGATCCGCGATGGCAAGAAGAAGGGCAGCGATATCGCTGAGGTGGATCGCGATTACTACCTGGAGCGCCGCTATCCTGCGTTCGGGAACCTGGTGCCTCGCGATGTGGCCAGTCGCGCCGCCAAGGAGCGCTGCGATGCGGGCTTCGGTGTGAACAAGACCGGCGAGGCTGTGTACCTTGACTTCGGTGCGGCGATCGAGCGCTACGGCAAGCAGCAGGCGAACATCCAGAAGATCGAGAACCCGACCAAGGAACAGATCCGCGAGCTAGGTACTGCGGTGGTGAGCGAGAAGTACGGCAACCTCTTCGAGATGTACGAGAACATCGTCGGCGAGGATCCCTACAAGCACGCGATGAAGATCTACCCTGCCGTGCACTATACCATGGGCGGCCTGTGGGTGGACTACAACCTCCAGACCACCGTGCCCGGCCTCTTCTGCTTGGGCGAAGCCAACTTCAGCGATCACGGCGCGAACCGCCTTGGTGCATCAGCGCTCATGCAAGGCTTGGCCGATGGCTATTTCGTGGTGCCTTACACTGTTGGCGATTATCTCGCCGATGACATCCGCACCGGACCGATCAACACCAAGAGCGCAGCTTTTGATGAAGCCGAGAAGGCGGTCAACGATCGGATCAACCACTTCCTGAACAACAAGGGCACCAAGCCGGTGGATGACTTCCACCGCCGCCTGGGCAAGGTGATGTGGGACAAGTGCGGCATGGCGCGCAACGCGCAGGGCTTGCAGGAAGCGATCACCGAGATCCGCCAGATCCGCGAAGAGTTCTGGAAGGATGTGCGCGTACCCGGCACGGCGAACGAGTTCAACCAGGAACTCGAGAAGGCTGGCCGCGTGGCCGACTTCCTGGAGCTCGGGGAGCTCATGTGCAAGGACGCATTGGAGCGGAACGAAAGCTGTGGTGGACACTTCAGGGAAGAGTTCCAGACCCCGGACGGTGAGGCATTGCGTGATGACGCCAAGTATGCGCACGTCTCCGCCTGGGAATGGACCGGTGATCCAAGTGCCGCGAACGTGCACATCGAAGCCCTGCAGTTCGACACGGTGAAACTGACCCAACGATCGTACAAGTGATGGGCAACATGAAGCTGAATCTGAAGATCTGGCGCCAGAAGGGTCCGAACGACAAAGGCCAGCTGAAGGACTATCCGGTGGGCAACGTGTCGGAGGACATGAGCTTCTTGGAGATGCTCGATGTGTTGAACGACGATATCGTGCGCAAGGGTGAGGATCCGATCGCGTTCGATCATGATTGCCGCGAAGGCATCTGCGGATCATGCAGCCTCTTCATCAATGGTGAAGCGCATGGCCCAGGGCGTGGCATCACCACTTGCCAGTTGCACATGCGCCGGTTCAAGGATGGCGACACCATCTACGTGGAGCCTTGGCGCGCCAAGGCCTTCCCTGTGATCAAGGATCTCGCCGTGCATCGCGGTGCGTTCGATCGCATCCAGGCTGCTGGTGGTTTCGTGAGCGTGAACACCAGCGGCAACCTCGTTGATGGCAACGCCGTGCCCATCCCGAAGGACGACGCAGATAAGGCCTTCGATGCTGCGACCTGCATTGGTTGTGGCGCCTGCGTGGCCACCTGTCCGAACGGCTCCGCCATGTTGTTCGTGGCGGCGAAAGTCTCGCAGTTCGCGCTCCTGCCCCAAGGCCGGCCGGAAGCCAAATCGCGCGCACTGGCCATGGTGGAGCAGATGGACAAGGAGGGCTTTGGCAACTGCAGCAACACCGGCGCGTGCGAGATCCAATGCCCCAAGAACATCAGCCTGGAGCACATCGCTCGGTTGAACCGGGAATACCTTTCGGCTTCGCTCACCAAAGAGTGATGCCGGAGACGCGCACCCGTATTCGCCTGCTGAGCAAACTCCCCCAAGTCGGCACCACCATCTTCACGGTGATGAGCAAGCTGGCGGCCGAGTGTGGGGCCATCAACCTGAGCCAGGGCTTTCCGGATTTCCCGATCGACGAGAAACTGAGCTCGCTGGTGCATGCGGCCATGAGCGCAGGGCACAACCAGTACGCACCGATGCCCGGACTTCCCGCTTTACGCGAGGCGATCGCTTCGAAGGTGAACAGGCTGTACAACTTCAGCTATGATCCGGAGACCGAAGTCACGGTAACAGCCGGTGGAACGCAGGCCATCTTCACGGCGCTCGGAGCCATTGTGCAGCCGGGCGATGAGGTGGTCATCGTGGATCCGGCGTACGACTGCTATTCGCCGACCGTGGAGTTGTTCGGAGGCATACCGGTGCACGTGCGTTTAGGCGCCGACATGAAGTTCGATGCCGATGCCGTGCAACGCGCGATCACGCCAAGGACCCGTATGCTGATGATAAACACGCCGCACAATCCGGCGGGTACGATCCTGCGCGATGCGGACATGAAGCGGATCGCCGACATGCTGCGCGGCACGGACATCATCCTGCTCAGCGATGAAGTGTACGAGCATCTGGTCTTCGACGGCGAACCGCATGCTTCGGCCATCAACTACCCGGGACTGCGCGATCGCGCGATCGTGATCTTCAGCTTCGGGAAGGTCTTCCACACCACCGGCTGGAAGATGGGTTATGCGCTTGCCCCGAAAGAGCTGATGACCGAGTTCCGGAAAGTCCACCAGTTCAATGTGTTCAGCGCGAACACGCCGATCCAACACGCGCTGAACGCTTACCTGAGGGAACCGACCAACTACGAGAACGTGCCAGCCTTCTATCAAGCCAAGCGCGACCGTTTTGCCAGGGGCATGAGGGCGTCACGCTTCAAGCTGCTGCCGTGCGAAGGATCTTATTTCCAGACAGCGGACTACAGCGCCATCAGTAACGAGGGCGACATGACCTTCGCGCAACGGGTGACCCGCGAGTTCGGTGTGGCAACGATCCCGCTGTCCCCATTCTACAACGACCCACCGGTCGATCAGCGTATCCTGCGGTTCTGCTTTGCCAAGCAGGACGCTACCTTGGACGAAGCCATCGAGAAGCTATGCGCGATCTGAGGGTGACGCTCGTACAGAGCATGTTGCATTGGGAGGATGCACCTGCCAATCATGCCATGTTCGCCGGGAAACTGGCTGCGCTCAAAGGCACTACGGACCTCATCGTCCTGCCGGAGATGTTCACCACCGGCTTCAGTATGCGCAGCGCTGATCTGGCGGGTTCCATGGAAGGCGCCACCGTGGAATGGATGCAAGAGCAAGCCGCCAACACCGGTGCCGCGCTCTATGGTAGCGCGATCATCACGGCGAACGGGAAATTCTTCAACCGTGGGCTCTTCGTCAGGCCTTCTGGGGAAGTCACGCCGTATGACAAGCGCCATCTCTTCCGCATGGCGGAGGAAGTCGAGCATTATTCGGCGGGCACCGAACGCGTGGTGGTGGAACTGAACGGCTGGCGCATCCTGTTGCAGGTGTGCTACGATCTCCGCTTCCCGGTGTTCTCCCGAAATCGCGGCGATTACGATGCGATCCTGTACGTGGCTAATTGGCCGGAGGTGCGGCGTTACCCTTGGAGCCAGTTGCTCATTGCGCGGGCCATCGAGAACCAGTGCTATGTGATCGGCGTGAACCGTGTGGGCATGGACGGCAAAGGCCTCCACTACAGCGGCGATTCCGTTGTGATCGATCCAAAGGGACAGGTCATCGCTGCGTGCGACCCGAGCCAGGAGCGCGTTACCACGTGCTCATTGGACCGCAAGGCGCTTGAGGATTTCCGGGAGAAGTTCCCGGCAGGAAAGGACGCCGACGACTTCCGGCTGCTCTAGCGCAGGATCGTCACGTGGCCCATCTGGCTGATCTCACGACCCAGCGTGCCATCCGTATCCGCCAGGAAACGGTAGGTCATACGCCAGACATAAACGTCATTTGGGAGGATGGTGCCGTTCACGGTGCCATCCCAGCCTTGGCCGGGCGTATCGGTTTCCCACAGCACATTGCCGTACCGGTCGAAGATGCGCATGCTGAGCTCGGCGATGTTCTTACCAACGGCCAGGAACAGGTCGTTCGTGCCGTCGCCATTGGGCGTGAAGGTGTTGGGCACATAGATGGTGGCCGGGCAGAATTCGTTCACCACCGCGCTGTCGGTTGCGCTGCAGTCGAATTCGTTCAACACCGTTACGAAGTACCAGCCATAGGCGCCCGCCAAGGTCACCTGGTTGGTATCGCCCGTGCTCCATACGTATCCGCTACCGGGGTTGCCGGCATCAATGGAAACATGGTATGGGGCTTCATCCAGGCAGGTGAAGAACTGGTGCGTGGCCATGCTCACCGGGCTCGGGTTGAAGTGGACGTCGATCGCATCGTTGCTCGTGCAGTAGCCATTGTCCACGGCCACCGAATACGTATTGGAAGCGCCGACCGCCAACGTTTGTGTGGCCGCACCTGTGCTCCAGCTGAAGCTTGAACCCGCGTTCCCGGCATCGAGGACCAAGACCTGGCCATCGCACAGCACCGTATCGGGACCGAGATCGACGACAGGATAGCCTACGAAGGTGACGACGGCCGAGAAGGTGGCGCTGCAATTCGCGGCGTTGGTCACGGTAACGCTATATGTGTTCGCGGTCGTTGGCGAAATGGTCTGCGTGACGGCGTTCGTGCTCCACAGGTAATTGCAGCCAACGTTCCCGGCATCAAGGGTCACTGCATCGGTGATGCACGCAGTAACGTCCTGCAGGTTGTCGGTCGGCAGCGCTTGGAAGACCACATCGATGCTATCGCGTTCGGTGCATGCGGTGTTGGTCACATCCACCCAGTAGGTACCTGTGCTGGTGGGCGCGATCGTCTGCGTGTTCGCGTTCGTGCTCCAGAGGAAGGTGGCGCCAGCATTGCCGGCATCCAGCAACAGGGGTTGGCCTGTGCACAGCACGGTATCGTTGCCGAGATCGACCGCTGGCGGTTGCACGAAGGTGACCACGGCGTCGAACGTGCTGGTGCAGTTCTGCGCGGTCGTGACTTCCACACTGTAGGTGGCGGAAGTGTTCACCGTAATGCTCTGCGTTACAGCATTCGTGCTCCAATCGTAGGTGCAACCCGGATTGCCGGCGTTCAGCACCACAGGCTGTGTGCTGCATTGCGTAACGTCCTGCAGGTTGTCGATCGGGTTGGCGTTGAAAGCCACATGCACCGTGTCGCGGTTCACGCAACCATTAGCATCCGTTACCTGCGCCCAATAGTTGTTGGTGCTGGTGACCGTGATCTGCTGCGTGACAGCGGAGGTGCTCCACAGCACGGCGTTACCCGGACTGTTCGCATTGAGGATCTGGGAAGGAACGCCGCACAGGGCGATGTCCGCGCCGAGGTTCACAGCGGGCAATGGGTTCACGGTAACGCCGAACGTGCGCACCGCTTGGCAGCCCCGGCCATCGGTGATGGTGACCGTGTAGTTACCGGTGGTGTTGACCACGATGCTCTGCGTTACCGCATTCGTGCTCCACAGATAGTCGTTGCTCGGATAACCGGCGTCGAGCACAACGCTTTCGCCCTGGCAGATCGCCGTATCGGGCGGCTGTACCACATCGTCGAAGGCCACGGTGATACGCGTGCTGTCAGTTGCTGAACAACCGTTCGCATCCGTGATGGTGACGATGTACAGCGCCGAAGTATCCGCAAGGATCGTGGGGCTCTGGATAGCACCCGCGTTCAGGTTGGCCGATGGCGCCCATGCGTATTGCGGCGCCGGTACGTTGTGCGAAACAGTGAGTTGGAGACCGAGTGCGGTGCAGACCGTGTCGCTCGGTGTTGCATTGAGCACATAGGCCGCGTTGGTGGTGATCGTCACTCCGCCGCTCAAAATGCACCCCGTGAGGCCGTCAGTTGCAGTGACGCTGTATGTGGTGGTACCCGGTAGCGTAGCGATGGGATTCGCAACTGTCGCATTGTTCAGCGATGCACTGGGCGACCAGAGGAATTGCACGTTGGTGCCACCTGTTACTGTTGCGTTCAGTTGGACTTGATCACCGATGCATACCTGGTTGTCGCCGGTGCTCACCACCAGATTGCTCATGTTGCCGACGGTGATGGTCACACTGCCATTGGCGGTGCAGCCTTCGGGTGTGGTCGCATTCACCGTGTAGGTGGTAGTGCTTGCGGGTGTTGCAGTAGGCGTTGCACTGGTCTGGCTGCTCAGCGTGCCGTTGTTCGGCATCCAGTTGTAGCTGTGGTTGCTGCCTGCGCTTGGCACGGCCCCAAGCTGAACGGCCGAAGCGCTGCAAAGTGTCGTGTCGTCCGTTACGTTCAGTGTGAAGGGCGCACCGACGGTGAACAATACGGAGTCGCTGTAAACGCATTGGGTGAACGGATCCGTGGCATCCACTTTCACCTGCCCCGTGGTTGTTGGCCACGCAAGGGGCTCAATAGCAGTGGGATTGCTCACGCTGGCTGCCGGCGTCCACAAATAGTCAAGCACGGTGTTGTCCCATGTGCTGATGAGCAATTGATCGATGGCCCATACATCCTGGCCAAGGCCGCTGCTGCTCACCTGCCTCCAGCGGAACATGGTGTTGGCTGTGGCCATGCCACCCGTGATGGGGACAACGATGGGTGAGAACAACGGATACGCGGCTTCATTGAACGTGTTGGCGATGGACCATGCACCGCCACCGTTCACCGAATACTCGAGCACGACGTTCTCGCCGGGATCGGCGTCATCGCATGGGGCTGTGCCGTTGGCGATCTTCAACGCGAACCGCACCGATCCACCGGTGGATACATCGAAAGAGCTGGTGGTTGCGGCCCGAGTGCCCGCCCCATCGAAGAAGAGGGCTTCGCCGGTGATGCTACCGCAGACCATGGATGGGGCACCCCCTTGTATGCTGTTCCAGAACGAAGCGGTGCCGGCGTTGAACGGATCGCGTGCGATCACGGCTTCCACGTCCACTTCCATCGGTACCTGATCGCCGCTGCACAGTATGCTGTCGGCCGCATGGATGTCGAATGAGATGACGTTGCCTGGATCAACATCCACGAGGATGCTGTCGCTGAAACCCGTGCAGCCGAAGGGTGTGTTCACCTCCACCACGAACCATGTGCTCTGTTGTACGGTAGCCAGCGGGTTGCTGATCGTGGGGTCATCCAGGAGCCCGGCCGGGCTCCAACTCCAAATAGCGCTGGCGGGATTGGGCAGGGAGGCAGTGAGCTGGATGGGCTGCAACGTGCAACCATTGGTGGTGCTTGCGGTAATGGTGAGCGGGGGTTGTGCTTGCGCTTCCACCAGGAAGCTCTCGGTCACTTGGCAGTTGCTCGGCAGGATGGTGCCGGTGCACAGAACGGTATCGCTGCTCGTGGGTAAATAGGTGAAATTCTGTGTGGTGGCCAGGACGTTACCGGGGTTGCTGGCCAATACCCACTCGTAGTTGCTCATGCCCGGCGGACCCTGCAGGCTCACCTGGCCGGTGGCGCAGATGACGGTATCCACCGGCTGGGTGGGCGTGCTGCGATCGCCGATGGCGAAAGCATAGCTCTCTCCCATCCCATAACCGTAGGCGTAGGCGATGAAACCCGCAGCGGAGTTCAGCCGGTGCGCGCCCACCGGAACGACCAAGGAGGCATACACCATGCTCCCGCATGCGGTGTATGGCGTGAAGTTGCCAGCGCCCACGGTGCTGCCGTCCAACTGGAGCTGCCCGATCCCGGTTGCTGGCATCACCACCGCGATATGGTGCTGGGTGATCTGGCCGCTGGTGATCGTGCTCCACCGGCCCCCGGTGCTCAACCGGTCCTGCGGCAAGAGGTTCAAACTGCTGGGATCACCGGCACCGCTACAGTTGTAGCCTTCAAGGATCTGCACGCTGCTGATCGGTTTGTCCGCGTGGATGCACACAGGCTGCGCAGCACCGTTCACGGTCATCGACTGTCCTGCGTTCAGCACGATCGGCGCTCCACCGTTCACGGTAACAGCGGTCGCGTTCTGGTCGGCTAGCACACGGTAGGTGTAACTGCCCATGCCCGCCAACGGGATGGTCTGGTGATCCGTTCCCCATGTCTCCAGGGGCATGCATTGCTCGAAGATGTGATC
Source organism: Flavobacteriales bacterium (assembly GCA_049289815.1). Lineage (GTDB taxonomy): Bacteria > Bacteroidota > Bacteroidia > Flavobacteriales_F > PHOS-HE28 > PHOS-HE28. The sequence goes on along the minus strand of JBATMK010000167.1, from coordinate 1,527 downwards.
GCAGGCAGGGCAGCCGGTGGGCACGTTGGCGCACATGCTGCCGCCGAAGACCGCGAAGGGCCGGCACGGACCGTTGAGCACCGTGCCGTTGATGGTGGTGCCCGTAAGATCGGTGACCTCAGAGGCGCTCATTACCTGGTAGGTCTCGCCGGCGTTCAAATTCACCGTGTAAGGCACACCGGCCGGGTGGAAGCCATCGGTGGCTACGCTGGGGGTGATCGTTATCTGCGTTCCGTTCGCCGTGGCCACAATGAGCAGCTCGCTGCGGTAGAAGTCGTTGAAGCCGGGGAGGCCGGGTCCGGCGTCGACCCGGTAATTGAGGCCAAGTGAGGCCAAGGGGAGTACCTGTGTGGCATCCAGACTGAAATTCTGGAAGTTGGTGGCGTACACCGATACACTGTCCACTGCGCTCACCAGCACGCCTTTGTTGCCCACCACATCGCCAACGGTGTTCTCCGCGGTGTTGGGTACCGTGATGGTGGCAACGCCCCCTGCCGTAACCGTGAAGGGTGCGCTCCAACCCTGCAGCGGGATGGTCACCGTGCCACTGGTGGCCGTATTGCTGGTGATGGTCACCCGCAGGTTCTGCGCGTTGTAGGCATTGCGCATGTAGCTGAGCCAGAACTCCCGGCCCATGGTGGGCAGGGAGGGGCTTTGCGCCAATGCCACGGGGTGCGCGGTGCACAGCAGGAGGATCAATGCGGCGGTTTTCGCCGGTTGAAGGGTAGAGGTCGTTCGCACGGTGCGTTCCGCCAGAGTGCAGCGGTTTTTTGCGGCCGTGCTTACGCCGAAGGCTTGCCGAAGGTTCCTGAACGGTGTCCCATTGCCGACGAAGGCGGAGACCTTCCACGGTCCAGGCTGCCCCGGGTGCTGTTGACAACTCATCCGGGCCCTGGGCTTGTGCCCATATCCGTGATCCTACTTTGGCGGCACACTAAACACTGACCACCATGCCAGCTGTAGAAGGTTACTGCGTGAAGTGCAAAGCGAAGCGCGAAATGAAGGACGCCAAGGAGAACACCATGGCGAACGGCCGCAAGGCCATGAAGGGCACATGCAGTGTCTGTGGCACGGGCATGTTCAAGATCCTGGGGAACGCGAAGAAGTAGCACAGGACGACCAATGGAAAAGGCCCCGACTTGTCGGGGCCTTTCCTGTTGGCGGTAATGCGGATCCTTATCCGCGCGTGCTGGACAATTCCCGCCAGAAATCGCGGAGCTGTTTGCGGAAGAGCAGGAAAAGCAGGATGTAGGGGACCGGGATCAACCAAAGGATACCTGCGTTGATGCCGGCGGCCTCGTCGTTCTGCTCGGCCACGGCCTTGCACATGGCGCAGCCCTGAGCAAAGATCCCCGTGCCAAGGGGCAGGAGAAGGAGCAGTGTGGCGAGGCGTTTCAACACGGTGCGAAAGTAGCGTCAGTAGTAAGGCGCCATCATCAGGTAGACCACGACCCCGGTGATGCTCACATAAAGCCATAGGGGCAGGGTCACCTTGGCGATCTTCCGGTGCTTGTCGAACCGTTGGCC
>JBATMK010000166.1:0-6162 GCA_049289815.1 Flavobacteriales bacterium | reverse complement strand
CGCCAGGTCTGCAGCATCATGCTCATGAACCCAAAAGGAAAAGCCATGTTACGATCCTCGATCCTACCGTTCTGCGTCCTGTTGAGCGGCGGCATGCAGGCCCAGCTCGGGCCCTTGAACGATGCACCATTGAGCGCTCACCTGCTGGAAGTGAATGCTCAATGGCGGACCATGGACCCGGCTGCACTCAGCGGTAGCGTGGTGCATTTCACCAACGAATCCGAGCGTATCGCCACCCATTTGCGCATGGTATGCGACCGGCTCGAGCTCCGAACGCCCGCAGGCCTTACCATATCCCAACGCGCTTCGCGCACGGAGCTGATCGAACGGTTGCGCGCGTATTCCGATCGCGGCGTGTTCCCGCAGAACAATGTCCTGCCCTATCGCAATCCGGTCTTCATCGACCCGCACAATACGGCTTGCGCAGTAGGCCAGATGATGCGCGAAAGTGGCAACGGTGCATTGGCCCAGCGGATCCACGACGAGATGAATCTCGCCTACGTGCATAACATCAACATGGCTGAAGTCGGTACATGGGGAACGGAGCACGGCTTCACCACCGACGAGCTGGCTTGGATACAACCCGGTTACCCTCCCACTGATCCATGGATGCCTTTGGGTGGCGGTACCGATGCATCGGTGACCACACTGCTGAAGCTCACCAACGGCGACCTGCTCGTTGCTGGCGCGTTCACACAAGCCGGCGGGGCGAACCGGATGCATGTGGCACGATGGGATGGCAGCACCTACCAACAGTTGGGCAGCGGAGTGGACGGCACGGTTGAATGCGCCATTGAACAAGCCGGCATCATCATGCTGGGTGGCAGCTTCCAGAACAGCACGAACGACGTGGCCCTGTGGAGCGGGAGCACATGGACGTACAGCAATGTTTTCATGGGCATGTCGCCTGCTGTGCATGCACTGCATGTGCATAACAATGAACTCTATGCCGCCGGCTCAGCATCCGGTTTCTCCGGTACGGACAACAGGGTGAGCAAGTTGGTCGGATTGACATGGCAGAACGTTGGTGACAACATGAACAGCTCCATTGAAGCTCTGACATCGTTCAATGGTGAACTGGTCATGGGTGGTTCGTTCACGGGTGAATGGTCGTTCGGCAACCCGGATAGTTCCATCATGCATGTCGCGCGCTTCGATGGTAGTGCATGGGTGCAACTGGGTGATGGCTTGAACGCGGCGGTGCACGATCTGGAAGTCTTCAACGGACAGTTGCACGCCGGTGGCGATCTGTATGTGAACATTGCCCCGGTGTTCGGTCTCGCACGCTTCGCTCCCGGAGGCAGCGCTTGGGAGCAGCTTATGCCGAACCTCACCCTGTACATCTATCCGGGTGCGGGGCCAACTTACATCAGCAGCCTGTGCGTCGCGGATACCACGCTCTATCTCGGCGGCGCGTTCAGTATCGCCACCGGCATGAGCTATGGCAGCAACGTGGCGAGCTTCTACGGGCTGGCGGACTACTTCACTCCGACCGCTATGCTGGATGCGCCGGTGAACGACATCGCGATCCACGGTACCCAAGTTGTGATAGGAGGTGACTTCGTGGATGCAAATGGTGTGGAGGTGGACCACATTGCTTCCCTTGAACTGGCTACCGGTATCAACGGGCCACAGGAGAGGCTTTCCATGAACCTTTGGCCGAACCCCGCGCAGAACAACACAACGGTGTCCATTGGACAAGCGCTCTCACCCAACGCCTTGCTCGAAGTTTCCGATGCGACCGGACGTGTGTTGATGTCCGCGCGGATGACCGGTGCACGGCATGACATCGATCTGAGCGCTCTCGCCAACGGGGCGTATACCCTTCGTGTGAACGATGGGCAACGCAACGGCATGATGAACTTCATCAAGCAGTAGGCACCGGCTTCAACTGCGCGTTGTACGCCCTGCTCCAACGGATGTACCCGGCCACCGCAAGGCCGATGTACACCAGGTTGAGCAGGGCGTACCCGTTGAAGCCGATGAGGAAGTTGAACACCACGGCCACCACATCGCCGATGGTCCAATAGATCCAATTCTCCAAGGCTTTCGCGCTCATGAGCCACGTAGCGATGATGGCGAAGGAGGCGATGAACGCTTCCATGCCTTGGTATGTCCCTGGCACCTGCCAATGCTTCATCGCCCACACAAGCAGGCCTGTCGCGGCGGAACCGACCAACAACAAGACCAAGTGTTTCGACAAACCGAAGCGCGTGATCCGCTTTTCCTCGGTTGCATTGCCCCATGCCCACCAGCCGTAGATGCCCATGACCCCATAGAACACATTGAGCAGCGCCATGAGCCAGGCGTCCAGGGCTTGGTACAACACCACACTGATCACCGAGGCAACGAAACCGAAGAGCCAGCCAATGCGCTTCTCCAGGCCGATGAGTATGGTGAACAGGATGTTGAGCACCACCGCGGTCCACTCCATGCCAAGCGCGAACTCTGATGACATGCCGCTAAGGAACGGCTGTTCAGGGTGGTGAACTCAGAACCCGCAGTTGCACGGCGTACTGAAGTACATCGTGGCCCAGGGCACAAGGTCGCGGATGGCGGCCTGCTCCTCCTCGTTCATCTGGATAACACGCAGGTCAAGGAAGCGTAGCGCTTTCAGGTTCGCGGCTTCAACCGGCAGCGCACCGATGTCATTGCTCCAGAGGTCGAGCACCACCAATTTGTCCAACCCACCGATACATCCCGGCAGGAACGGTATCTCGTTCTGGCTGGCCACGATCTTCTTCAGGTGCACCAGCTTGCACAGCACCACCGGGAACGCTGCCAGCTTGTTGTGGCCGAGGTTGATCTCCTGGATGTATTGCAATCCGCTCAACCATTCCGGCAGATCCTTCAACTTGTTCTTGCCCAGATCGATCGCGTTGAGGTTCTTGAACCGGCGCACTTCCTCCGGCAAAGCCTTCAGCCGGCTGCCGGACAGGTCCAGCCTGTACACGTTGGCGGGGTCCTTCAGCGCCTTCTCCAAGTTCGTGAACGTGCGCACACTGTCCAATGCCGGAGCGCTGAGCAATTGCGCTCTCGCAGGTGCTGAACCACCAAGGAGAACGAAAAACAGGAACAGGCGAGCGATCATACCCCGGGGTTGAACAGTTGCATCACATGCACGCGGTCCTTCGCCAGTTGCTCCTTCAATGCATCCACCCCGTCGAACTTCATCTCGTCGCGCACACGCTGGGTGAAACGCACGGTAATGGTCTCGCCGTATAGATCGCGGTCCAGGCCGAGCACATGCACTTCAATCGTGCGATCGCCATCGCTGTGCACCGTGGGCCGTTTTCCGATGTTGAGCATGCCGTTGAATTCGCCGTCGCGCAAGGAGACGCGCACGGCATACACACCGTCGCCCGGCACAAGTTTGTAGGGATCGGTCAGGGCGATGTTAGCGGTGGGGAAGCCGATGGTTCGGCCCAGCTGATCGCCCTTGACGACCAGACCGGTGATGGGGTATTCGTAGCCCAGCCATTGGCGAGCGTGTTCCACATCGCCGGCCTGTAACGCCTGTCTCACCTTGGTGCTGCTCACCTTCACATGATCGATCTCCTCGGCAGGTATCTCCTCCACCTTGAAGTCGTACGCCTCCCCGTACTGCCGCAGCAAATGGATATCCCCCTCCCGGTTGCGGCCGAAACGGTGGTCGTGGCCGATCACCATGGCGTGCAACCCCAAGCCATCAACAAGAATGTTGCGCACATACTCCAAGGCCGTCATCCGGCTGAAGGTCCGTGTGAAGGGCACTACCAGCAAATGATCGATGCCCGCGGCTTCCAGCAGTGCGGTGCGTTCCTTCTGGGTACTCAGCAGTTTCAGGTCATTGTCATGCGGGAAGAGCACCATGCGCGGATGTGGATGAAAGGTGAACAGGACGCTTTCGCCTTCCTCGCGCTGGGCGATCTCCTTCAACCGCTGCAGGATCTTGCGGTGGCCCATATGCACCCCATCGAAGGTGCCGGTGGTAAGGACCGGACGTTTCACCCCGTAGAACTCCGCGATGTCGGTATGGATCTTCATGCTTTCCGGGGCCGAAGATGGCTGAACACCAGCCCATAGTGGATGCCACTTTCCGCGACCGGTCCACACCGGCTTGTGTTCGCCGGGCGAAGCAAAAGACGCTTTTATGCACACCCCTTTCCCATATGGCCGCGAAGCCTACTTTCGCGGCCGCAAAACAGGGGGTGTCCCCCGCACGAAAAAGCAAATGGCAAAGCAGATCGGTAAAGTGGTCCAAGTGATCGGACCCGTTGTGGACGTTCGTTTCGAGGCCGGTAAGGACCTGCCCAATATCTACGACGCCTTGCACATCACCCGTGAGGATGGCAGCATCCTGATCCTGGAGACCCAGCAATTGATCGGCGAGGACACCGTGCGTGCCGTGAGCATGGATAGCACCGACGGCCTTGCTCGTGGGGTTGAGGTGCTGGGCCAAGGCCAGCCCATTGCCATGCCCGTCGGCGACGATGTGAAGGGCCGCCTGTTCAATGTGGTGGGCGCACCCATCGATGGCATGAAACCGGTGAACACCGGCAAGACCTATCCCATCCACCGCGAGGCTCCGAAATTCGAGGAACTCACCACCAGCACCGAGGTGCTCTTCACGGGGATCAAGGTGATCGACCTGATCGAACCTTACGCCAAGGGTGGTAAGATCGGGTTGTTCGGCGGTGCCGGCGTGGGCAAGACCGTATTGATCCAGGAGCTGATCAATAACATCGCCAAAGGCTATAGCGGCTATAGCGTATTCGCTGGTGTGGGCGAGCGTACCCGTGAAGGGAACGATCTTCTGCGCGAAATGATCGAGAGCGGCATCGTGAAGTACGGAGAGGCCTTCGGCCATAGCATGGAAAAGGGTGGTTGGGACCTTACCAAGGTGGACTACAATGCGCTGAGCACCAGCCAGGCCACCTTCGTGTTCGGCCAGATGAACGAACCCCCCGGAGCGCGTGCCCGTGTGGCGTTGAGCGGTCTCACCCTGGCCGAGTACTTCCGCGATGGTGACGAGGAGAGCGGCGGCCGCGACATCCTATTCTTCGTGGACAACATCTTCCGTTTCACCCAGGCAGGTTCAGAGGTTTCCGCGCTGTTGGGCCGTATGCCCAGCGCCGTGGGTTACCAGCCTACCCTCGCCACCGAAATGGGGACGATGCAAGAGCGCATCACCTCCACAAAGCGTGGTTCCATCACTTCAGTGCAGGCGGTGTATGTACCTGCGGATGACTTGACCGATCCAGCCCCGGCGACCACGTTCGCCCACTTGGACGCCACCACCGTGTTGAGCCGGAAGATCGCCGAGCTGGGTATCTACCCGTCGGTGGATCCGCTCGACAGCACGAGCCGTATCCTAACTCCGCAGATCGTTGGCGAAGAGCATTACAAGTGCGCCCAGCGCGTGAAGGAGATCCTTCAGCGCTACAAGGAACTGCAGGACATCATCGCGATCCTCGGGATGGATGAATTAAGCGAGGACGACAAGATGGCGGTGAACCGCGCCCGTAAAGTGCAGCGCTTCCTCAGCCAACCCTTCTTCGTGGCCGAACAGTTCACCGGCCTGCCGGGCGTGATGGTGCCGATCGAAGAGACCATCAAGGGCTTCAACATGATCCTCGAGGGCCAGATGGACGAGTATCCCGAGACGGCCTTCAACCTGAAAGGCAGCATCGAGGATGTGATCACGGCCGGTAAGAAGATGTTGGCGGACGCTGCTAAAGCCTGAACCTCACCCCAACCCCTCTCCCAAGGAGAGGGGGACTGAACGACCATGCGACTAGAGATCATCACTCCGGACAAGGAGATCTTCAAGGGCGATGCCAAATCGGTGAGCGTGCCCGGTGTTGATGGCAGCATGGGCTTCCTCGACAACCACGCCCCGCTAATTACCGTGCTCAAAGCGGGCGACGTGAAGGTGACCTTGCCGTCCGGCAAAGTGGAACACTTCCCTGTGAAGGGCGGCGTGGTTGAGGTATTGAAGAATACCGTGCTCGTGTTGGCCGAGTAGCTCTCCATTCACGTCTTTTCAGGATCCATTGGGCAGCCTTTTGGGAATGCCCGAGGGACTTGCTTTGCCCGACGTCCTTCGCTCCACGGATGGCACCCTTGCCTATTTGCTGGTATAGGCACGGAAATAAGGACGCCCCTCCATGCGGAGGGGCG
>JBATMK010000165.1:0-2128 GCA_049289815.1 Flavobacteriales bacterium | reverse complement strand
ATTGTCTTGGTCGGATGTGTGCGGCGATGTGCTCGAAGCAATGCGTGAGGTGTACAATGGGCCCATCGTGCTGGAGCCGCGTCACCCTTCCTTGTCCGATGGCCACATGCTGCGCAGGCTGCAGCAGGCGCACATCAGCGTAGTTGCCGCCGACCCGCCATTGATCATAACGGCGTTGAAGCCGCTCGGGGATCCGGCCCTGTGCTACTTCCGGTTGCATGGTAACCCGCGCGTGTACTGGTCGTCCTACGACGAGCAAGCCTTGCTTGCCGTGGCCGACCAAGTAGAACAACTAGTGAAGCAGAAGCGCCAGGTCTGGGTAATGTTCGATAACACCGCCAGCGGGGCGGCCACGCCCAATGCGTTCCGGTTGAAGGAGATGCTCGGCGTTGCACTGAAGTCTGCCTGAATAGTGAAGGGTATGAGCAGGGCGACCGCACATTGCCGGAAAGCAACCAGTATCCTGAACCATGTGGTTCGGGAATTGTTACCACGCACAGAGACATCCCTCCGGTGCGGTGCTTCGCACCATTCGGAACTTGGCTCGTGGTTCCTCGGAGTATGTTTAGAACAACGAGCTGCAGAGCATGCCGCTGATCACCTTCACCGATAAAGGCCTTTACTGCGCAGCGGCCGATGTGTACATCGACCCATGGCGTCCCGTGGACCGGTGCATCATTACCCACGCGCACAGCGATCACGCACGCACCGGCATGGGGCACTACCTCTGTCAAGAGCACAGCGTGTACTTGCTGCGTCATCGCCTCGGCGCAGGCATCAGCGTGGAGGGAATTCCGTACGGTGAGGTGCGCACCATCAATGGGGTGCGGTTCAGCCTGCACCCGGCCGGGCATGTGATCGGTTCCGCGCAAGTGCGGGTTGAACACAAGGGCGAAGTGTGGTGTATCAGTGGAGATTACAAGACAGAGTTCGACGGTTTCACACCGGAGTTCGAGGTGGTGCGATGCAACACCTTCATCACGGAATGCACCTTCGGCTTGCCGGTTTACACATGGGAACCACAACGCATCATCTTCGATGAGATCAACGCCTGGTGGCGAAGAAACGCGGCCGAAGGCGTTGCGACCGTGATCTCGGCCTATTCACTGGGGAAGGCCCAGCGCATTATCGCCAATGTGGACAGTTCGATCGGACCGATCCTTACGCACGGCGCGGTGGAGGGCTGCAACCAAGCGATCCGCGCGGCTGGTTTTCATTTACCAGAGGCCATCCAACTGACGCAAGCCACCGATCCCGGCCTGATCAAGGGAGCGCTTGTAGTGGCACCGGGCAGTGCCGTTGACACGCCGTGGGCGAACAAGTTGCGGCCTTATAGTTCGGGGATCGCCAGCGGCTGGATGCGCATTCGCGGTTGGCGCAGACGCAGTGCGGTAGACCGTGGCTTCGCGCTGAGCGACCATGCGGATTGGCCAGCGTTGAACGCCACGGTGAAGGCCACAGGCGCCGAGCACGTGATCACCACACACGGTTACACGGACCAGTTCAGCAGGTGGTTGAACGAACAGGGCATCGAGTCACATACGGAGAAGACCGCCTTCAAGGGGGAGGAGGTTCCGGCCGCTTCTTCCGAGGAAACAAGCGCCTGATGCAACGCTTCGCACAGCTCATCGAGCGCATGGACGGCACCAACAGTACCAACGACAAGGTGCAGGCGCTCACCGACTATTTCACCGAGGCTCCGGAGAACGACAAGCTGTGGACGAGCGCCTTGCTGAGCCACCGCCGACCACGCCGTTCACTGCGCACCATCGAGCTGAAGAATTGGGCGGCCGAAGAAGCACACGTGCCGTTCTGGTTATTCGATGAGAGCTACCACATTGTCGGTGACCTGAGCGAAGCCATTGCCTTGATCGTTCCGAGCGATGCGGATAACAATAGCGGCACGCTCACCGAACACATTGAACTGGTGATCGCACTGAAAGGAATGAGCGAGCTCGAAAGGCGCGAGCGTGTGGTAGAGAAATGGAGGCACTTGGACCAGACCGGCCGCTTCATCTTCAACAAACTGATCACGGGCGGTTTTCGGATCGGCGTGTCGCAGAAGCTCATGGTACGCGCACTGAGCAAGCACACCGGCGTGGCGGAGGACCAACTCGCGCACCAGCTC
>JBATMK010000164.1:0-7655 GCA_049289815.1 Flavobacteriales bacterium | reverse complement strand
GTCCTTGGCCAGGCTGCATGGTCATACGAACAGCACGTTCGGGCTGGATCCTGCCTCGACGGCAGGCAGGCGCGACAACTACATCGGTTCGCTGAAGCAAGTCAACACCGGGCAGGTGACGTGGGGTGAGTTCTTCATCCATTGCCGCTTGGAGCCGCAGGTGAAGATGGCCATTGACCACCAGCGCATCGGCATGGGCGATGTGCTGCGCTTCGAGCGACTCTATGGCAAACTCCCGTCGCTCTTCCCGATCGAGCCGCCCGCTTTGCTGCATGGTGATCTCTGGAGCGGCAACTTCCTGTGCGATGCCCACCACCAACCCGTCCTCATCGATCCAGCGGTGTACTACGGCCACCGCGAAATGGACATCGCCATGACGAAGCTCTTCGGTGGTTTCGAACCAGCGTTCTATTCCGCGTATTCCGATGCATGGGCCATGGAGATCGGATGGGAGGAGCGTGCTGATCTCTGTAACCTGTACCCCTTGCTGGTTCACGTGAACCTGTTCGGCGGTAGCTACGCAGGGCAGGTCGCGGCCATTCTGCTCCGGTTCGCCTGACCAGGGCAAAGGCGCTTCAGCTATCGGACATGATCGTGTCGATGCGTGCCATCACCGCAGGGGTGATCGCGTCCTGTGCGTCAACAGCCTGCAAGTTCTCTTCCAGTTGTGTGGTCTTACTGGCACCGAGGATCACGGTGCTCACGCTGGGGTTCTTCAGGCACCATGCAATGGCAAAGACCGGCAGCGACATGTTGAGGCTGTCAGCCGATTTCTTGACTTCCTCCACCTTCTTCACCCTTGCTGCGGTGAGTTCGCGTTCGCGCAGCCAATCGAGACCAGCCATGCGCATGCGCGAAGAGGCGTCGCCTTCGAGACTGTGCTTGCCGCTGAGCACGCCGCTGGCCAATGGGCTCCAGATCGTGGTGCCCAGTCCTACGGTGCCATAGAGCGGCGCGAACTCCTGCTCCACCTTCTCCCGGTGGAACATGTTGTACTGCGGTTGTTCCATGACCGGCGCGATCAGATGATGCTGTTCGGCGATCGCGTGCGCTTGCTTGATCTCCGCTGCGCTCCACTCGCTGGTACCCCAGTACATCACCTTGCCCTGCATGATCAACTGGTGCATGGTCCACACCGTTTCGGCGATGGGCGTTGCAGGGTCTGGGCGATGACAGAAGTACAGGTCGAGATACTCCACCTGCAGCCGCCCTAGGGCAGCGTGGCAGGCTTCAACCACGTGCTTGCGGTGCAATCCCCGTTGCGTGGGGAGCTTGCCCCCGGCTCCGAAAAAGACTTTGCTGCTCACGAGCCAGGTGTCGCGCGGCCACTTCATCTTGGTCAGGATGCGGCCCATCACACGTTCGCTTTCGCCGCGTGCATAGACCTCGGCATTGTCGAAGAAGTTGATGCCGTTGTCGTACGCGATCCGCATCAATGCTCCGGCCACAGCGTCGTCGATCTGTTTACCGAAGGTGAGCCACGAACCGAGGGAGAGTTCCGAGACGTTCAAGCCAGAGGTGCCGAGCCGGCGGTAGCGCATGGTCATGGCGTGAAGGTGCGACAGCACAAAGGGTTTGTCGCCACGCGGGATCGCAACTGTGGAAAATGCTGCCATTGTATTGTCCACGTTCATCCACATTCCCCATCCATCCGGCGGGACAGCTGCTGGAAAAAGACTTTGGGTGAGTGCAAGGAGGACCTGGCCGGCCGAATACTGTGTGGATGCCCGAAAAGCCAAGTGCAACACGGTCTCCGGAGGGGTCAGCTGCTTTCAACAGTCGTTGACAACTTCCAGTAGGATGACGCCCCCTTCAACCGCGCTTCACCTTGGCGCATGATGTTTGCAGTCAACAAGCCGAATAACGGTCGATGAACCACCCACGCGCGCACCGAACAACGGCCCCCCGCGAGCAGCGGACCCAGCACTTTGCGTGTACTCCTTGCCCGGGAGGGCTCGGCACCGCTTGACGCGGTAACGTAAGGTGCGCCTTGCGCACGCCAACGAGAAGAGGGTCCGGGGACGGGCCCTTTTCTTTTCCTGTTCAACTTCGCCCACCGCCTTCGCTCAATGGCATCGGCGGTCAACGCATGGGCAATGAAGGGATCAGCAGCAATAAGGCTCCGGAACCGGTAGGCCATTATCCGCACGGCAAGCGTGTTGGCGACCTGTTGTTCTTGAGCGGAGTAGGGCCGCGCGAGCGCGGCACCAAGAAGATACCCGGCGTGGAGCTGGACGCTGTTGGCAACATCACGAGTTACGATATCGAGACGCAGGTGCGCAGCGTGTTCCAGAACGTGCGGTGGATACTTGAGGATGCCGGGAGCAGCTGGGAGAAGATCATCGATGTCACTGTCTTCCTCACCAACATGAAGGATGACTTCCCCACGTACAACAGGCTGTGGAAGGAGTACTTCGAGAAGGATCCCCCATGCCGCACCACGTTGGGGATCAACTGCCTGCCGACACCGATCGCGATCGAGCTGAAGGTGATCGCCACGGTATAGCACCTTCCTGATGGACCGCAGCCTGATCAACGCCGCACTGGTGCGCGACCACGCAGCGTTCGTTGCGCGGATCCAGGCTGTACCTGTCGGGCAGCGGGACAAGTCGCGCAACGGCAAATGGACACCAGCACAACACCTTGAACACATCCAACGTGCCCTTGGCCCCGTGTCGTGGGCGCTCCTTCTTCTGAAGTGGTTCCTGCGCTGGCGTTTCGGAAAACCCAACCGCGCTCCGCGCCACTACGATGCCCTGGTCCAACGCTACAAGGAGAAGCTTGCTGCCGGGGGAAAGGCGTCAGGCCGGTTCGTGCCACCGAATGTTCCGGCCAGTGCTCTGGACCGCATAGCGGCATCCGTGCAGCGGATCGTTCCGACGATGATCACGCGCACGAACGATTGGTCGGACCACGACCTCGATACCGTGTTGCTGCCACACCCGCTGCTGGGCAAATTGACGGTGCGCGAAATGCTCTACTTCACCATGTACCATGTGCAGCACCACCATGCATTGGTGGACAGGGACTATCCTGAAGGCATGTGAAAGGCCCGCTGCCTGCTACTTCGGCCGCATGTCGCGCATCAGCTTGTTGCCCTTGTAATCACGCACCTCGTTCAATCCGGCCGTGAACGATTTCCGTTTCTCGTCGCCGCCCATGCTGGTGGTCACTTCTTTCTCTATGGCGTCCCATTTCGCATCGCGCGCCGCATCGGGGTCCATCATGGCCATACTGGCGGTCTCGACCAGCAGCATCACATCGAAATCGTCATCGTTGGCCGAACTGCCCGCCAACACGCGGAATGAAAGGATCAGGCCTTGCTCTTGTGCCTTGCGCATGACCGGGATGTAGAAGTTGTTGAGACGCTCGAGGTATTCATCCTGTGAATTCGCTTCGGTGCGGATCATGCTCAACTCGAACACGCTGCCCTCTGTGTAGTGTTTGTCGATCTGCGCGCTCACGGAGAATTGTCCGATGAACAAGGCCGCAGCAAGAAAGGTGGTCATGCGCAACATGGGAAATCGGTTGGGGTTGGTACTCGAAAGGTAGGCCCAATACCCATCTCCCTTCGTTCAGCAGGTGGACATGCCCCCTAATCCCGTTGCCGTTCCTGCTTGCGGTCCTCGCGATCCTTTTCGCGCTGCTCGCTCTTCGCCTCGTCCTTGGTGAAGAGGCGCTTGAGGAAACCGCCCTCCTCCTCCTTCGCCTCTTGTCCCACTGAAGCGATGTTGATCTCGCTGTCGAGGGCCGGCTGGATGGCTTGGATGAAGGCATTGCGCAATAAAGAGATGAGTGCTTGCCAAGTACCGATATCCAAGTTGTCCAACTTCCCCTCCAACGGCACCTTGGTGCCGATCTCGTCTGTCTTCCTGTTCTCCAGCACGACGCCCGCTGTTCCTACCAAGCCCTCCCACATTTTCCGCAGCAGATCGTCCTTCTTGTCTTCCGGACCCAATACATCCAGGTCGGAGATCAAGGGCTTTACGTAGCCCTTGAATGCACGGTCGCGTGTGGCCATTTCGGTGTACAGGCCGAAGACACCCCTGTTCACATCAACATTCGCGTAGGCCTGGAAAAAATCGTTCACCTGCACCAACTGCGCCCCTTCCACCTTCAGATCAACATCGAAAGTGGGTTCCAGCGAGAGGGCATCCAGCTTCATGTTCAATTCGAGATGCCCGCCGTACAGCGCAGCAGTGGCCGCAACAGTGCTGGGCAGCAGCACTTCCGGGTCCACTACGCTTTCCAAGTTCCTTGCGATGGCCTCAATGCTGGTCATCTCCAAGTGCACCGTTGGAGAGGAACCGGGGTCGTGGAAGGCGATCCGGCCGTCGTTGAATTCCAGGTTGTTGATCTTCAAGGGCATGAAATCCTTGAGCAGGTCGCCAAGGCTCACGGTGTCCTTCACAACCTGTCCAGGTTCGGTCGCTTCCATGGTGAAGTTGAGGTCGGGCCTATCGAAGACCAGTTCACCGACCACCTTCCCATGGAACAGTGAACGCCATTCGATGCTCAGGTCTATGCGCTGTGAAGCGATGAAGGGTGTGTGCTTGTTGGTGGCACTGTCCACCTTCTCCAAGTAGAAGCTGTCCAGGGCATATGCCCCGCGGAGCAGGGCGAGGTCCAGGTCGTTCACATGTCCGTAGTAGCCGTCCATGTTCGCAAGCCGTTTGTTCGCTTCCTTCAGAAGCACATAAGGCAGGATCAACCGGATGATCGCCAGCACACCCACCACGATCAGTACAACGCGCCAACGTTTGCCTCGCTGTAACACTGATCGTGCGCGGCGGCGTTGGTGCGCGCCAACCACTTCATGGGGCTCGTGGGTCTTGCTCATGACCGAGCCGTGAACGAACGCCGTGCCCACTTGAACCGGGTGTACCGGGCATGCTTGCCAAGCTGGGGATCGGTCCTGCGCATGATGGCACCTCCCCGGTGATCGGGGAAGAACTTGCACAAGAACTGGCTGACGTTTGCCTCGCTCGGCGCATTCCGCCCGCATCTACATTGCCCCGATGATCACCCTGCTCATTGTTGTGTTCGTGGTCGGTTATGCGGCTATTGCCTTCGAGCAGTGGATAGGGGTGAACAAGGCGGCCACGGCGCTCATCACCGGCGTTGGGTGCTGGACGATCCTTTCACTGAAAGATCCTGCCGCCACCGGGGCAGGTCTCGCGGAGCACTTCGCCGAGATCGGCGGGATCCTCTTCTTCCTGTTGGGTGCCATGACGATCGTGGAGCTGATCGCTGCACACAACGGCTTTGACCTCATAACCGACACCATTAACCTGAAGAGCAAGCGCGCGTTGCTGTGGACCATCGCACTGATCACTTTCTTCCTGAGCGCGGTGCTTGACAACCTCACCACCGCCATCGTCATGGTGACCTTGTTGCGCCGCTTGATCACTGATCGAGATGAACGAATATGGGCTGTCGGCCTCGTGGTGATCGCCGCGAACGCCGGTGGTGCTTGGAGCCCCATTGGCGATGTGACCACTACCATGCTGTGGATCAAGGGGCAGATCACCACCGGGCCGCTGGTGTTACACGTGTTCGTACCCAGCTTGGCGTGTGTTGCCGTTCCATTGCTGATCAGCTGGCGCCGGATGAGCGGCACGTTTCAACGTCCCACCGTAGCGGCCATCGAGGATGATGGTCTCAGCAGACGCCAGCGTCGGATCGTGCTCTTTGCCGGCATCGGTTCCCTGCTCTTCGTACCCGTGTTCAAAACGATCACACATCTGCCGCCAGTGATGGGAATTCTGCTCATGGTCGGTGTATTGTGGATCATCACGGAACTCATACACGGTGGAAAGGATGAAGAGCAACGTGCGCCCTACACCTTGGTACAGGCACTTCGGGGAGTTGATACACCGACGATACTCTTCTTCCTCGGGATCCTGCTGAGCGTTTCCGCCTTGCAAAGCGCAGGAGTGCTCGCAGTGCTCGCTCAACAGCTCGGTGCAGCCATGCCCGATGTTCATGCGCAGGCCGTGTTCATCGGGCTCGTCAGCGCGGTGGTTGACAACGTTCCCTTGGTAGCGGCCGCGCAGGGCATGTACGCCGAGGCATTCGCCACCGATCATACGTTCTGGATCCTCCTCGCCTACTGCGCCGGTACCGGTGGCAGCGTGCTCATCATCGGGTCCGCCGCCGGCGTGGCGGCCATGGGGATGGAACGCATCGGCTTCTTCTGGTACGCGAAGCGGATCGGGGGGCTGGCATTGGCGGGGTATCTGGCCGGTGCGGGGGTGTACCTGGCGCAGCGCGCTTTGTTCTGAGGTCGCCCCTTACACCGGCGTAAGGCCTCTTTCCTTCGGCGAACACTTCCTTCTCTTCGACGAGTCTTGACAGGGGCTTGGGGTTCGCCCTTCATTTGCCCCCGTTCCTCTCTTCTCGGGTTGACCGCTGGCTACTTGGACACTAGCAACGGATCACCGATAGCGAATGGAACATCTTCCTCTCGTCGCAGCCCGGAGCGCTCACTCGCTCCCGGTCCTGCCCCCTCAGCGGTTGCACCTTGGGTCAACCCTCCTGAAGCGCTTCGACCTGTCACGCGATCTGCGCGACCCTGAGTTCTGGGGCCTCTGCGCGCTCGCCACGATCCTCATGCTCTTCGCTTGAAGGAAACCTGGGCCGTGCTGCGGCCTGTTCACACGGAACATACGACCCAACATCCCCGACCATGCGATCCATAACCTTTACGCACAACGCTCGTCACGGCGCGTTGCTGCTGACTTCATTGGCCATCACAATTGGCCTGCAAGCGCAACGCGCGGAAGTGTCCGATAAAGGGCATGATGCCTTGGTGGAAGAGCTCGTGCACAAGCACGATAAGGAGATCACCTTCACCCAGAACCACGGACAATTCTCCGAAGGTGTGCTGTTCCGCGCGGACTTCCCGTTGGGCCAGGCACTGGCCACACGCGATGGCATGTTGATGAAGAGTTACGACCCCGAAGCCGTCCAGAAGCGGGTCGATGAAGGCATGCGGATCGAGCAGGAGATGCACGATGGCAAGCCGATGCGTCCGCTGGAATGGAAGGAACGTGGGCATGGCTGGCTGATGCACTTCATGCATTCATCGCCGGAGATGCGGATCGAAAGCCGCGATGCGCACGAAGGCACGACGAACTATTTCGTCGGTGGCGCGCAGGCGTTGGACGTGCGCACCTACAACGAGGTGTGGTATACCAACGTGTATCCCAGGATCGACGCGCGGTACTATCCGGCCACTGATGGTTCGCTCGAGTACGACATCATTTGCAAACCCGGTAGCGATCCCAGCGGTATCGCGATCGAGTTCAAGGGTATCGAGCATTTGAGCACGAACGCGCACGGCGAGCTGGTGATGCCCACAAGCTTGGGCGAGATGACCTTCCCCGCACCGGTGGTGTACCAATCGATCGATGGAAGCGAGCGTAAAGTGGAAGCGCGCTACACGGTGAGCAACAACAACGTGCTCGGATTCCAGCTTGGCGCTTATGACAAGTCCCAGCCACTGGTGATCGACCCGATCGCCATGCGTTGGGCCACCTGGGTGAACACCAACAGCACCGGCGACAACCACGGGCACGCCATCTGGGTGGACCCGGCCGATGGTGCGATCTACGTGGTGGCCCGAGTGGTGGGCACAACGGACAACATCACCG
>JBATMK010000163.1:0-6929 GCA_049289815.1 Flavobacteriales bacterium | reverse complement strand
GGATGCTGAAGGACTGATCGCGACCTGATGTGAAAGAGCGCGGGCACCTGCCCGCGCTCTTTCGTTAGGGGCGCTATCACGATCGCATTGCAGTGTGCATGTGCGGAGACGCTCTGTGGAATCCTTTGTGCGGAAACGGGGAGGCAACGCCACGTTGCTCCGGGTTAGCGGGCCTTTGCGCCCAGCTGGCACGACGATCGCATTTATCTGACCGACTTTGTCGCATCCACGGTAGTACCAAGGAAGCGCGGCACGGACGGATAGGCAAGTACTTCGGTGCTTGCCTATCGCCGTTTGGAGAGAACTGTTGCGAAGGCGCACTTGGGAAAGACCCGAGCGCGTATTCAACGTCACAGCCGGACGCGCGATCTTAGCTTCGCCAGTGACCCCACATCCCCGCATCATGCGCAAGCTTGTCCTGCTCGCACTCCTGTTGCCGGTGCTCCAGCACTGTGTGCACGCCCAGACCCTGGCCGGTGGCGGTCACCACACGCACTTCATCTGCACCGATTCCACGGCGTGGTCGTGCGGCAGCAATTCGGTGGGCCAGTTGGGTATCGGGCTCAGTTATGACTGGAACGCGCCCTTCGCGGTGGATCTGGAGGATCCCGTGGTCGGGGTCGATGCGTCCAACTTCCACACCTTGTTCCTGATGGCCGACGGCACGGTGCGCGCCACCGGCAGCAACTTCAACGGGGAGTTGGGCGATGGTACCAACTTGAACCATTATTCACCCCTGCCCGTGCTGGGCCTTACCGGTGTGGTGGATGTTGCCGCAGGTGAAGGCTTCTCCGTTTTCCTCAAGGGCGATGGCACCGTGTGGGCCTGCGGCAACGGAGGAGCGCTGGGAACGGGCGACAACCTCCCGAGCAACGTACCCGTGCAGTCGCTGACACCGCCCAACATCACGGCCATAGCCGCGGGCTATTACCACACGCTCTACCTGTGCGGCGATGGCACGGTGTGGAGCACGGGAGCAAATACGCTCGGTGGGGAATTGGGCACGGGCAGCGCAGTGCAGCAGAACTTTCCGACGCCGGTGCAGGTGATCATCGGCACCGATGTGGTGGCCATGGAAGCGGGCAACTGCTTTTCGCTGTTCCTGAAGGCCAACGGCGATGTATGGGCCTGCGGACAGAACGGCGGTGTGTTCGGTACGGGCACAACGCAGACCGGGAACCCCACTCCCATCCCCATCATCAGTACCGGCGATGTGCGGGCCATCAGCGCCGGTGCCAACCATTCGCTCTTCCTGCGCAACGACAGCACCGTATGGTCCACCGGCCTCAATACCTCGGGGCAATTGGGCGATGGCACCGGACAGTTCTCCGATACGCTGGTGCAGGTGCTCATCCCTGCCGATGTGATCCGCATCGCATCGGGTTCGACGCACGCCCTGTTTGTCCGGGCCGATGCCTCCATCTGGGGCTGCGGGTCGGACAATTCCGGCGAATTGGGTAACGGTGCTCCCGAGCTCTCCAGCCCGGTACCCGTGCTCATGATCGAACCCTGCGACCTGTCGCTGGAAGTTGCAGCAGGGGAGCAGGAACAACCGGTGAAGGTGTGGCCCTGCCCTGCCCAGGACATCGTCCATATCCGCGGCGGCTTCGATCCCGGACACGTGGTGCATGTGCGTGTGATCGACGCCACGGGGCGGATCGTGAACGTTCAAGACCAAACGCTCCGCGACGGCGAGTTGCAACTGGATCTGCGCGCCTACACACCGGGCCTGTACAGCATTGCTCTTCAGCAGGACAAGCGAACGGTCTGGCGGAACTTGATCAAGGAATAGGCGCGTGCGGCAAAGTCACACCCGAGCGGTTGCTTCAGGACCCCTGCTACTGCACAATTAAGCGCTGGGCAAGCGTTCCTGCATCCGAGAACAAGTGCACGACATAAGGTCCCGGCGGCACCGTACCCAAGTCGAGCCGATGTTCGTGTTCGTTCACAGGTGAAGAAGAAACGATACGCCCGGTAACATCCATCAACACGATGGTGGTGTTCATCATGAAAGTGCTGGTTGAAACGATCGCCTCTTGATGGGCTGGGTTCGGGGCCAACGAGAAGTGCTCTGGCTCTCCTTCGGCCACCGCCATGCCGGACGAACTCAACTGCACTACCCACAGGTCCGTCCAACCATGATTTCCGGACACATCAACATCGTTCGACATCGAAGTACTGATCACCAAGATGCTATCGGCGTTCACTTCGCGAACGGATGAATAGATCCCCTCGTCCTGTGTTCCACCCAAGGACCTCTGCCACTGTAGCACACCGGAGGCATCGAACTTCACGACCCATTCATCATAACCACCATGGTTCACCGGATGATCGCCGTCATTGGATGAATAGGATCGCCCGCAGGCGATGTAACCTCCGTCCAATGTCAGCCTCATGCCGTCTCCGTAATCCGAGTAGCTGCCGCCAGCGGAAGTCTGCCAGATCAACGTTCCCGATGCATCCAGCTTCACGAGCCAGAAATCCGACTGACCTTGAGTGAATGTGGCATCACCATCCGTGGAACCGGAAGAACCGAATACGGCATACCCACCGTCGGTGGTCTGCCGCACGTCGGACATGGCATCTCCGCTGCTCCCCCCCAACGGACGCTGCCACTGCAACAAACCTGAAGGATCGAGCTTGATGACCCAGCCGTCCGAAAGACCGTGATGCCCGACAACATCCCCGTTGTTGGAGTCGGTATCAACAGACCCGGCCATGACGAATCCTCCATCGGTGGTCTGCTGTACGGAAAGACCATAGTCCGCGCCCGCTCCGCCATAAGAATGCTGCCAGATCAGCACGCCGGACGCATCAAGCCGTACGATCCAGAAATCGAGTTCGCCATTCGTATCGGTGCAGTCCCCATCGACCGAATGTGAGCATCCCCCAACGACGTAACCACCGTCTGTGGTTTGCTGAATGCTACTGGCCCAATCCATTTCACTGCCACCGAGCGCGTTCTGCCACTCCAACACACCGGTGGCGCTGATTTTCAGGACCCATGCATCCTCTTGACCGTGGTATCCTGTCACGTCGCCATCATCGGAGTAGGTGAATCCGGCGATGATGTACCCGCCATCGGCGGTTTGCTGGATATCGTGCGCCTGATCCTGTTCGCTCCCGCCGAAAGTTTCCTCCCATTGGATCGCACCGTCTACAGCCACCTTCACCACCCACACGTCATGGTCGCCGTGGTTGAAGGTCACGTCGCCATCGTCCGATCCGGCGAAGCCGACCAGCACATAGCCACCATCATCCGTCCGTACCAAGCCCCGACCACTTTCGGTGAGTGAACCGCCATAGCACCGCTGCCAGGCGATATCAGGTGCCTGCGCCGAAGCACTGCCCATCCAGAACATAGCGAGAAATAGCAGGAGGAGGGGATGCATGTGCGCGGTATTTGGATCAATACTACTTACTGCTGCTGAGCTCCGCACAAGGCAGTGTTCGGCGCACGGTCCCAATCCCCTATCGGGTGCGGGCATATGTCTTAGTCAATGAGGCGCACTCGGGAATGACCCGAGCGCGTACGCGGGGGCGCTACTTTCGGACAGAGGAGCAACGCACGAATGCGATCTTCTTACCAAGCCCCGCCTTTGCAAGATCAATTGACCTTCGATCACGGCACCATGATGCCGACTTTCGCTGTGGTGCTCGCCGTGGGCATGGCTGTTGTCGGCGTCTTCGCCTTCCCCGTCGGTCTTCTGCTCACTGCCATCTGCCTCATCGTCGGGTTGATGCGGACAGGTGCGGAGATCGACTTACCCGGACGCAGGGTGAGGCACTACATCTGGATCCTTGGCAACCGCAGCGGAAAGTGGAATACACTGGATCAGTATGCGTGCTTGAGCGTGCTGCGCGGGAGAAGAACAAGCACCACCTTCAGCCGATCGCAGCAAAGCGTGACTACCGAAGAGATCACGTACGACGTTTACCTGTTGAGCGGTACGCATCGAAGGAAGTTCCTTTTGGCCCTTAATCCCACGAAGTCCGAAGCGGAAGAACTCTCGGCCAAACTCTCCCAAACCCTCGCGCTGCCGATCGAGCGCTATTCGCCGCAGCCCATCTCTCGCACGGTCAGGAGGTGAACGCGTGCGCTAAGAAGGTTAGAATTCAAGTTTCATTTGGTCGCGACGGCGCGGATAGAAAACTCCGATGATGAGGAATGGATTCGGGGCGCTCTTCGCGTGGAACTCCAATGTGGTGCCAAGGAACAGCGTGATGTCGCACTTGCTCAGAAACTCCTTCTCGTACTTCAAGCGCACAAGGCGCAATGCTTCCTTTTCATTCCCGCCGCTGGTGGCCATACATTTCCAGTAGAGAGCGCCGATCTCCCAATCCTCGATCATCAGCTTTCGCACCTTGCCGGTGTCGTCCTCGAAGCGGTAGCTGAATTTCCACGGGATCTTCCGGATGAGTTCCTTTGGTTCGACCCGGTCCTCCGGAGCGAACAGATCCGTTTGCTTCCGAAGCTCTTTGTACATCGGATCCCAATCCTCGTCACTGGATTCGATTACAAACTCGATGATGCGCTTAGGCTGGTAGGCGGCAAGTGAAACGGACATGGGTGGCTTGCTGTCGGCGAGCAATTGCTCCATGCTCGTATACACCTTCTTCAGGCAGAGCACCTTGCGTGCTTCCCAATCGTTCGTGGTGTCCAAGTGGTCCAGCACCTTCAGGTCGCTGAAGTCCTTGTGTTTAGGCGAATGACTCTCAGGCCGAAAATCCTTGGTGCGCCGTTCCAGATCCAGTTCCACCCAAGTGTACTTCAGGTTGGCCTTGAACTTTCGCGTCTTCAAGTCCATCAACAGACCAAGCGGCACGGGGTAGATCCGAATCCATTCGCCGCTCTCCAAAAGGCCCGCCGTACATACTAGTTCGTCGTAGCTCTTCGAGGGTAACGGATAGGTTGTAACGGTGAGCAGGACCTTGCGGCGCATGCCCTAAAGATGGTGCACCGGAAGCGGCCGTGCGCTCAGCGAAGCCAGCGATGTCGCGAGGTGAGAGCGGTGGCAACAGCCTGGATCGGCCTCGAAGCACATGATAGCCACGCGCTGTTCCAACTCCACATCGAAGAGCAAGTTTTCCTGCTCGTAGACCATTTCAGGCAAGTAGCGCCTAGCGTACTCTGCAAAGAGCAACTTGTACGCCTCCGGGCTGTTCAGTTCCTGCCGCTTCTCCGAGGCGATGCCCAATGCGGGTCGATGCAGGTAGCGGATACCGGCGTTCTTGCAATACCGCTCCAATTGCCTCTTGCTGTAGCCGTACTTCATGCTCTGCGCATTGCGCCGTACGTCGCACAACAACGTAATGCCCGCGCCGAGCAACTTGTTCAGGAAGGCGTCGATGTCCAACCCTTCGTAGCCGATGGTGTAAAGACCTGGTACGGACGCCGTGGATTTGGTGGCTTCGACAGCGCGCAGCTCATCCGCTGTGAGAAGGTCGGCGGCCATTTCGCTGCGCACGGCTGTGTGTGGCATCAGCCGGTAGCTCTCGTGCACGATGTCGCGCGTGGCCCATGCCGCGTACTGCTCCACCGTACGTCGTATGCGCGACCGGTCATCGGCGCTCAAGATGTTCAAGTGGTCGGTAGTGTCCTTAAGGTGCCAAAGGTTCTCCTCTTGGGCCAACAGGCCATGGAACACCAGTGCGTGCAGATCCTTGGTGGCTTGGAAGCTATAGGCGCCGAGCTTGTAAGGCACAAAGCTGAAAAGAGGCTCAGCCCGGTCCTTCAAGGCCAGCAACAGCAATTTCATCAAGCGTAGCCGGTCCGCGGTGCCACCGTGTGCGCGCAGTAAGGCAAGCAGGAATCGGCGTCGGTAATACACACGGCGAAGGTACCTCGAGACCATGGCCAGCTGTGGCATCATGGCGGCGCGTTGCCAACGGTGCGGGGTGAAGGGAAGCACCGAGTGCGTCTCAGTCTAGGGCGTCCGACCCGCCTTCTTTCTCTCCCCCCCCAACGCAACAACCCCGGCCTTTCGGCCAGGGCTGTTGCATGAACGGATGCGCGTAGGCTAGGCGGCTGCCATGGCGCGTGCGGGTTCGCTCTTGCTGCTTTCGCCTGCGGTGCCAACGGCACTTACAGCGAAGTTGGAGAACGTGCCCGGCGTGAGGCCATCGACATTGAACTTCCGCTTGGAAGTGTTGCCGATGAGCACCCACTTGTACGGCTCGCTGGTATCGCTCTGGTACACATTGTACGTGAGCGCTCCGCGCGAACCTTTGAACACCAGTGCCACGCGGCCGCTGGTGGTGGTGAACTTGCTGGCCACCAGGGTAGGAGGGTCAAGTTCACCGTACGGGGTGTTCTCCTTGCGCAGGGGCAAACCGCACGTAAGGAGTTTGGCCTTGTCGCCAAGGGCAATGCCGTTGATGGCATCGCAGAGCTTGGCGAGCACCAGCTCCAACTCGGCTTCGGCCAGATCCTTCAGGCCTATGGCTTCGTGGTCACCGGTGTTGGCGGCCGTAATGGCTGACTCCAACGCGTCAGCTGCGTTCCCCAACGTTGTTACCTGGGCGGCCAGGCTCGGGAAGTTGAGGTTTCCCGTCATCTTGATCACCACGAACCGGGCGAGATCAAGCTTGCCCAAGGCGCTGCGCCCCTTGAGACGTACGACAACTCTGACTATTTTAAACATGGTTTCCCAGGTTTTTCGCAGTGCGTTACCTCTGCGGTGGAACGTCGGTCCGCCGATGATCGGTGGTTGTCCGGAGCGGCGACGTCAGTACACCGTTCGAGGAGCTTTAACCGAAGGCCACGGGGACGCGATTCCCAACGTTCCGTCACGCGGGCTGCACGCCTTGCCCAGTGCGGGTTTCGGCACGGGTGCGCAACCGGAAG
The DNA here is from genome assembly GCA_049289815.1 of Flavobacteriales bacterium. Taxonomy (GTDB): domain Bacteria; phylum Bacteroidota; class Bacteroidia; order Flavobacteriales_F; family PHOS-HE28; genus PHOS-HE28. Next base: position 82 of record JBATMK010000163.1, on the reverse strand, counting down.
CAGCCAAAATGTGAACGGAACTGCGGTCAATTCCCATGGACATTTTCAAAATGTCCATGGGAATTTCCGGAATGTCCATGGG
>JBATMK010000162.1:0-25087 GCA_049289815.1 Flavobacteriales bacterium | reverse complement strand
ACGAAGTAGAGGCCCGCACCCAACTTTTCCACCGGCAGTTGCAATTGCTGATCACCGGGCGACATGGACCCGTGATACACTTCCGCTACCACACGGCCCAATGCGTCGAGCACATCAATGTGCATTTCGCCGGCATGCTCGGCCGTGAAGACCAGTTGCGCGGCATCCACCACGGGATCAGGAACCACCAACACATCGTGGCTGTTGCCGAGCAGTTCGCTCAGGCCAACGGGACCGCCGTTGATGTTGATGTCGTCCAGGTACAGGTTGTTGCCCCCATCGCTCTGGAACCAGAACTTGAAACGGAAGTTCTCGACACTGTAAGAAGCCAGGATGTTGCTCACCTCCGCATATCCCCACTGGCTTTGGGAGGAGGGCGTGAAGGCGCCGTTCTGGTCAGGTGCTGTCGGTAGATCCGTGGCGCCGCGCATTTGCTTGCGCATGTTCCAGGTGGCGCCGCAATCGTTGCTCACGTAAAGGCGCAGCAGGTCATCGTTGTCGCTATTACGCCGCGCGAAGGCATAGCGCCAGCTGATGGTGATATCCGTTGCGGCGCTCATGTCGTAGGTGCCGCTCAGCAGCTCGTCCAGGTTGGTGGCCTGGCCGGTGTAGTTGCGCAGGCGCGCGCTCTTGCCACCGTTGAATGCCGCGGCGGTGGTCAGTTCGAACGGCTCATCGCCATTGGCGTTGGTGACGGCCCACTCGTTGCCGGGAATGGCGCTGACGCTTTCGAAACCTTCCATGAACGGTACCGTGGTACCCGGGGCGGGCAGCACCAGGATGTAGCCGCTCTGGGTGCTGCTTACCGTTCCATTGCCATCGCCGGCGGTCAACGTAACATCATACACACCCGGTGTGGTGTAAGTAACGCTCGGGTTGGTGTCCGTGGATGCCGCAGGTACCGCGCCGGGGAAGGCCCAATCCCATTCGGTGACGTTGTTGTAGCTGAGATCGGTGAACTGCACAGTGCTGCCCACGCATACCACGTGCAGATCGCTGCTGAACTCCGCAGCACAGATCACGCCCGGGCCGTCCACGCCCGTATCCGCAAGGTTGCCCGGTTGCCAGATCTGGTTGCGCTGTGCGGTGCTGCTGTTCAGTGCGGCGATCATACGTGTCTTCTGCCCCTCGGTGAACATCTTGGAGCAGTAGCTGTATTCCATGTAGTTCTCCACGTTATCCAGCGGACTGGTGCAGGAGTTGCCGTTCAGGTTGCAGCTTGTCCAGCCTTCGGTTGGTGGTGTGTCGGTCACGTTGTCCGTCTCATTGCAATTGTCGGCAAGACCAGGCTCGTTCGTGGGACCCCACACGTGCCGCAGGTTGATCCAGTGCCCCACCTCGTGCGTAAGCGTACGGCTGTGGCTGGTTTGGCTGGTGCCGATGGTGCCCACATAATCGTGCAACATCACGATGCCGTCCAGCGTGGGGGAAAAGGAAACTGCCCCGGGGGTATAGGTATAACCGGCAGCACCATCGGCACTAGCGGCCACCCATACGTTCAGGTACATATCGCGCGGCCACTGGATCAGATCCTTCATGGTCTGTGTGCCGTCGTTGGTCAACGGACTGATGGTGCGCGTGATGCCGTTCGTGCAATTGCCATCAGGATCCAGTTGCGCCAGCTTGAAGGTGATGCCCACATCGGCCACGATACCGAGGAACTCCGGGCGCACGTTGTCCCAATCGTCGTTCAACCGGTTGAAGTCATTGTTGAGCACGCGCATGGCATCCTCCACCTGCTCGTTGCTGATGTTCTCCGGACCGTTGTTGTGGATGATGTGGAAGACCACGGGGATCACGTAGCTGCCACCACCCTTGGCGTGGCCCTCGCTCGTGAACCGCTCCGTGAACCGCTCGAGGTCTGCATCGGCCGCGGCGATGGCCGCCAGCTTCGCGGGGTCGTTCCCGTTCAGCTCAGCGATCCGGTGCTGATCGTGCGTGGTACAATAAATAATGGGCTCGTGCTGCGCAAAGGCCGGTATGCCGATGAGCGCAACGAGCAAGGCAAGGTGGGTACGGATGTTCAGCATGTAACGGAGCAACAAGGATCGCCGTGCAAAGATGCGGCGGCGGTGAAGGGCGGCGAAAATAGGACCCCGCCCCATCCGTCCCCTGGCCTCATCACGACAGCCGCTTGGGACTCTTGGGTTCCAATGCGACGGCTCATGGGCTGCCTGCCGTAGGCCTTCCCGACGAAGGGAGTCGACCGGCCGACGGAATCAACCGCTTCGAATGTCGAAAGGCCGGGTGCGACTTCCGTAGGCTATGGATCAGTTCCTGAGCTAGTGCACCTGGTACCGCTGTACAAGCTGGGTACCGTCCCTTCCCACCAAGCGCACAACATAGTTCCCGCGTGCAACGGTTAGCGGCAGATGCACTTCATCCTCCACCGGGTCGACTTGCCAAACCGATCGACCCTGCGTATCCATCACATCGATCCGCGCAAGAGTGAAGTCTGCAGGAAGGTTCAACCGGAAGGTGCCATCGCCCGGCGATGGATAGAGGATCGGAAGATCGGATGCACCGTCCGGTGCGTTCACGTCGGTGGTGATGCAGAGCATTGAACCGTCGATGTACGGGCCATGCCCCAGTTCATCGCTGTTGACGACGGGCTGAGGTATGGTGACCAGAGCAGGGAAGTTGCCAAAACTGGTGGTCTGGGCAATGGATGCCGCTGATACGGGATGGTGGTTGCAAGTATTGGTAAGGCCATCATCGGTTCCTGCCAGGTAGAGATCATCCGCCGGGAAATTGCGCGCGCCCATCAGCAGTCGTGTGTCGGGCGCCACCCGGGCGCTGTGGTAGAGCGTTGCTTGCTGCTGCACTGTGGTATCTCCGTATAGGGCGGTGGCCAACAACACACCTGTTGGATCGATGCGCATGGCCATGGCGAACGGCGTTCCGCTCAGGGTGAACGAACCCGAATTGCCCACCATCACCAACTCCTGCGATGCGTTGTCGAACTGCGCCAGATAGGGCAGGTCGAACTGCGTGCCCCCGTACGTCCGTGCCCAGTTGATGGCCCCGCTGCTGTCGATGTCCACCACGTACGCGTCCAAACCACCCGCGCCGAAAACATCGGTATGGCCGGCCAGCAGGATGTCATCCACCGATGCCGCGCGGATGAAGAGGAAGCTGGAGTTCTCCACGATGCTCATGGGCGGGTAGTTGTAGTACTTGCCCCAGATCCAATCGCCCTGCGCGGTCACCTTGCAGGCGAACGGCAGCACCAGTTCGAACCCGAAGATCATGGAGCCGCTCATCAGGATATCGCCGCCCGGCAAGGGTCGTACGCACTGGATCGTTTCGCCGAACGGCATTTCGTACTGCTTGATCCACTGGATCGCCCCGGTGGAATCCGTGCGCATGAGGAAGGACTGGAAGTTGTTGCCGTCGTAGATCTTCCCGGCCACCAGCAGATCGGCCACACCGATGGGTGTCATCACTTCCGCATACAGTTCCTGGCCCGGGAGGATGTAGTTCTTCTGCCAGACGAAGTTCAGCGCGGTGTCCACTTTGATGAGGAAACCCGTGAAGGTGTGCGCCGCCGCCGTGTCGATCGAGCGTGTGTACCCGCAGATGTAGTAATGCTTGTCGGCCTGCACCACTTCCTTGGCCACATCGTGGTAGCCCTGTCCTGTTGTATCGCCGATGGTGAGGCTCTGTACGATGTCGCCCGCGCCGTTCACCCGCAGCATCAGCACATCGGCATCGCCGAGCTGGCCGATCAACGCATTGGTGGTGAACACACACCGGCCCTGATCGGGTGCCAGCTGTGCGGACCGGGCGAAGGCATCGAAGGAGAGCAATGGGGCGGGCACCACTTTCTCGAACGAACTGCCCTGGCCCAGCGCAGTGTAAATGCCAAGGATGATCGTCCCCAGCAGAAAGGAGGTGATGCGATTTTTCATGATGGCGTTCTCTACTGAAAAGATGCTCATGATACGTGGGGGCGTTGCCTCTTCATTGACGGACAGTTCAAAGCGTCCATGATCACGGGCGAACGAAACGCGCTACCGCCGTTGCACGCCCGCTCACCAGCTCAATTGCATATGCACCTGCCGGAACATCCTGTAGTGGGATCCGCTCGCGACTTCCGTTGGCCGGGGTCTGCAGGAGAACACGGCCGGAAGCATCTACCAGACGCAATATGCCATCCGTCATAGCGTCCGGCACTTGCACGTCCAGCACATCGTCGTTCATCCTGACCTGCAACTCCACCGGAGCGTTCAACTCATTCACCCCAACACCCCAACCTTGTGGTGTGAAGCGGTAGACCGTGTGCGCAGGGGGCAGGTTGTGCAGCGCGTCGAAATCGAAATTGGGCAGACTGTCGATCACCGGGTCAAAGGCATCCACTTCAACCCACACCTTGGCATAGCACGAGGTGAACGTGTTCGGCGCATGGAACACACCGCAGTTGGGCCCCGTGGCATCGCTATAGATCATGCCTCCACCGCTATTGGGTCCGATGCGCACTTCAATGATGCCCGTGGCCTGCTCCAGCACCACCTGCCACATGGCGAAGTTGCCGGCCGGTCCGTTCGTGAAGCTGTAGAAGTGCCACTGCGCGGTGAAGATGTATTGGCCCGGAGTGCCAGTGATCGCGTAGCTGATCGAACTCGTGGCGTCCACCGGTTCGTTGAAGGTGAACAATCCGTCCATGATCACCGATGAGCTGGCATTGTCCACGCGGACGAACCCATAGTCGCCCATGCGCAATCCTTGATTGCCTCCAAGGGTGAAGGGCACGCCGAAAAGCGTGAACACCTGGCCGTCGAGTTCGGTGATCGGGTCGAAGCCGTTCCCATCGAAGGTGCAGGCCACATCGTTCGCGAGGACCATGTATGGCTCCGTCGTCTGTGTGAAGGAGTAAGCAGCGTTCTGGCTGCTCATGCTGAGCGGGGCGATCGTGACCAGCAGAAGTAGTGTTCGTTGCATGACAAGGGTTTTGTGTGGACCCGATGCTATGCACACGACCGCACGAGAAGACAAGCTGAACGAGCAACGGCCCGAAGACGGGGTGCTTTGTGAACGCTCCGTCCCGAACAGGGCTGCAACGTTCCGTACCGCTATCCGAGAGCCTTCTTCAGGTCGGCGAGCAGATCCTCAGCGTCCTCCAAACCAACGCTCAAACGGATCAGCGTATCGGCCAGGCCGTTCTTCATCCGTTCCTCGCGCGGTATGCTGGCGTGCGTCATGCTCGCAGGGTGGCCCACCAGACTTTCCACGCCACCGAGACTTTCGGCAAGGGAGAACAGTTCGGTCGTGCGCAGGAAGCGGAACGCATCATCCATGTTGTCGCCTTTCAGGGTGAAGGAGATCATGCCACCGAAATCGCGCATCTGTCTGGCGGCGATCGTGTGGTTGATGTGCGACTTCAGGCCGGGCCAGTAGAGTTTGTCCACCTTGGGATGCGCGCTGAGGTACTCGGCCACCACACGGCCGTTCTCGCTGTGGCGTTGCATGCGCAGGTGCAAGGTCTTGAGGCCGCGCAACACCAGAAAGCAATCCTGCGGACCGGGCGTGGCACCGCTACCGTTCTGGATGAATGCCAGTCGTTCGGCCAATGTATCGTCGTTGCACACCAAGGCGCCCATCACCACATCGCTGTGCCCGCCGAGGTACTTCGTAACGCTGTGCATCACGATGTGTGCACCGAGGTCGAGCGGTGTTTGCAGGTATGGGCTTGCGAACGTGTTGTCAACGGCCAGCATGCAGTTGGACTTCTTGGCCACGGCACCCATCGCAGCCAGGTCGATGATGCTCATCAAGGGGTTGGTCGGTGTTTCCACCCAGAGCAGTTTCGTGTTCTTCGTGATGTGCTGTTCCACCGAAGCGGCATCGCGCATGTCGACGAACTTGAACTTGATCCCGAAGCCTTCGTAGATCTTGGTGAAGAGGCGGTACGTGCCGCCGTACAGGTCATTGGTGCTCACCACTTCATCGCCCGGCTTCAACAGTTTGCACAAGGCATCGATGCTGGCCAAGCCGCTGCTGAAGCACATGCCGTGCTTGCCGTTCTCCAACGCGGCCAACGCTTTTTGCAAAGCGGTCCGTGTGGGGTTGTGCGTCCGGCTGTATTCATAGCCCTTGTGATCGCCCGGCCCGGCCTGCACGTAGGTGCTGGTCTGGTAGATGGGGGTCATGATGGCCCCCGTGGTGGGATCGGGCTCCACACCGGCGTGGATGGCTTTGGTAGCGAACTTCATTGCTGTTGATGATGGGCGGCGAAAGTACATGGCCCTATCGCGCGGATATCTTGGCCGCTGCCGGTCTCCCGCATCCTGTGTTCAGGGACCGACTTCCACCGGCATAGCAATGGACCGCAAGCTCCTGGCACATCTCGCGCTCCTGGTGGTGAACCTGATCTACGGCGCCAATTATCCCATCGCCAAGAGCCTCATGCCCGGTGTGATCGGGCCCGCGGGCTTCATCCTGCTGCGCGTGATCGGTGCGGTGCTGTTGTTCTGGAGCTTGCGTGCAGTGTTCCCGCAAAAAGTGGAATGGAAGGACGCAGGGCGCTTCCTGTTGTGCGGACTGACGGGCGTGGCGGTGAACCAATTGTTCTTTTTCGAAGGGCTCATGCGCACCACAGCGGTGAACGCGAGCATCATCATGGTGGCCACACCGATCCTGGTGCTGGTGCTCAGCGGACTGATCATCGGCGAACGCATCACCCAACAGAAGCTGGGTGGCGTGGTGCTTGGCGCCGCCGGCGCGCTCACCCTTATCCTGAGCCATGGTTCCGGTGGTGGAGAGGGCGCATCGCTCAAAGGCGATCTCTTCATTCTCATCAATGCATGTTCGTTCGCCATCTATCTCGTTATGGTGAAGCCGCTCATGCGGAAGTATTCGGCGATCACCGTCATGAGCTGGTGCTTCCTGCTCGGATCGGTGATCGTGGTCCCCTTCGGTGCGGGTGAGTTCGCACAGGTGCAATGGCCTTCACTCCAGACAACGGTGTTGTGGAAGATGGCCTTCGTGGTGGTGTGCGTCACGTTCTTCGCATACCTGCTGAACACCTGGGCACTGCGCCATGTGGAGCCGAGCGTGGTGGGCATCTACATCTATCTCCAACCCATGCTGGCGGTGCTCTTCACATGGCTCGCTGTCCAGTTGCCCGGGCTCGGGGGAAATTCCGCTGCTCCCCACGTCGGCTTCGGTTGGGTGCAAGCCTTGAGCGCTGCCTTGATCTTCCTCGGAGTGTATCTGGTGGGAAGGGCGGATGCGAAGGAGAGACAGTGAACAGCTTGGCTGCTCCACCGCCTCCTACATTCGCCGTCATGCTCCGCTCCATGACCGGCTTCGGCCGTGCCGAAGGTTCCATCAACGGGAAGAAGATCACCGTGGAGCTGCGTTCGCTCAACAGCAAAGGCCTCGACCTGATGTTGAAACTGCCATCGCTCTACCGCGAAAAAGAAACCGAACTCCGGCAATGGGCCAATGAGCGGATCGTACGCGGCAAGGTGGATGTTTTCATCGGCGCGGAGGATGCGCAGACGGAGAAGCGGACAACCTTCGACATAGCATTGGTGAAGCAGTACCACGAGGAGCTGGTTACGCTGAAGCAAGCCGTGGCACCTCGATCGGATACCGACCTCCTGGGCATCGTCCTGCGCATGCCCGATGTGTCCCGGACCACCCGCGATGAACTCGATGAGGCGGAGTGGGCGCAGGTGAAACAATTGCTCGATGAAGCGCTGCGTGCGTTCCAAGCGTTCCGTGCGGCGGAAGGCTTGCAGCTGTTCAATGAGCTGGCCTCGCGCGTAGGATCCATCGGTGCGCTCCTCTCCGAAGTGGAACCCCTCGATGCCGCACGCGCAACGCGCACCCGCGAGCGCTTGCTGGCCAAGGTGGCGGAGCTGAGAACGGAGGTGGACAAGGACCGTTTCGAGCAGGAACTGGTCTATTACTTGGACAAAATGGATGTGACCGAGGAGAAGATGCGGTTGCGCACGCACTGCAATTACTTCCTGGAAACCGCCAAGGCCGAAGAGCAACAAGGGCGCAAACTGGGCTTCATCGCCCAGGAGATCGGCCGTGAGGTGAACACCCTCGGCAGCAAGGCCAACGATGCGCCCATCCAGCAGTTGGTGGTGCGCATGAAGGACGAGTTGGAGAAGATCAAGGAGCAAGTGCTCAACGTGCTCTGATGTCCACCAGCGGAAAGAGCGTGATCCTGAGCGCACCCAGTGGCGCTGGTAAAACCACCATCGTGCATCGCCTGCTCGCGGCAGGCCTCGGACTGGAATTCAGCGTCAGCGCCACCAGCCGGGCCATGCGCCCGAACGAGGTGAACGGGAAGGACTACTGGTTCATGACACCTGACGGTTTCCGAGCGCAGATCGCGCAGGATGCCTTCGTCGAGTGGGAAGAAGTTTACCCGGGACAGTTCTACGGAACACTGCGCCAGGAACTCGACCGCATCTGGCACGCGGGCAAGCACGCCATCTTCGATGTGGACGTGGTGGGTGGCCACGATCTCAAGAGCATCTTCGGGCCGAACGCATTGGCGCTGTTCGTCAGCCCGCCATCCATCCAGGTGCTTGAGCAACGACTGAAAGCGCGCGGGACCGAATCAACGGAGAGCCTGCGCCAGCGTGTGGCCAAGGCCGAGCGCGAAATGCTTTACACCCCCCACTTCGATGCGGTGATCGTGAACGATGATCTGGATCGTGCGTGCGCGGAGGCCATCGAACGCGTCAGCGCCTTCCTGGCATGAACATCGGTTGCCTCTTCGGGACCTTCGATCCGCCGCACAATGGCCACGTGGCCATTGCTGAAGCCATGCGCTCCCTGGCCGGGCTCGATGAGGTCTGGCTTGTAGTTACGCCGCTCAATCCCTTCAAGCAGGGCAACGTGATCAGCAGCGACGAAGCGCGCTTGCGCATGACCACGCTCGCCGTGCAAGGGCGACCGGGCCTTCGCGCCAGCGATGCGGAGATGGGCCTTCCGCAGCCCAACTACACGGTGGACACACTTGCCCGGTTGCGTGGGCAATACCCCGGAGATACGTTCAGCCTGATCATGGGCAGCGACAACCTCGCAAGCCTGCACAGGTGGAAGGGACCGGAAGCCATCCTGGCGAACCATCGCATCCTGGTGTATCCCCGGCCCGGCGTCGATCTCCATCGGCAACAGGCGGTTTTCGCCGATCATGCCAGCGTGCAATGGATCGATGCACCATTGATGGATCTCAGCAGCACACGTATCCGCAACCGGGTGCGTGAGGGCGAGGACATCAACGATCTGGTACCCGCAGCGGTGCGGGCCCACATCATCGGGAAGGGCCTCTACAAGGGCTGAAGGATCTCCACGCCCACGGTGCGGAGGAGGTGATCCCGCAGTACCGCCACGGCCTTGTCATAGGTGTATTCGTTCACCACGTACAGGTCGCACAGGTGGCGATGCGGCAACAGGTATTGCCGATAGGCGGGCAACACATGGTTCTCCCATTGGTAGTGCACCTCGTCGGGACCGTATCCGCGTTCGGCGGCGTCGCGCAGCAACCGGCGTTGCAATTGGGTTTCCTCGCTCGCATCCACGAAGACCTTCAGGTCGAAGCGCTCGCGGGTGGGAGCGTGGTCCAACAGGAAGAGACCTTCAGCAACGATCACCGGCGCCGGTTTCAGTTCGAACCACTCCGCTGCCTTCGCGTTGTTGTTGAAGGTGTATTCCTTCCGGTGGATGGCTTCACCGTTGGCCAGGCTACCGAGATCCCGCGCCATGGCGTCCAGGTCGATGGCCCCGGGCAGATCGAAATTCACCTTGCCGTTCGCATCGCTTACCTGCCGGTCTATGGGGTGGTAGTAGTCGTCCTGGCTGATCACACAGATGCTCCCTTCGGGCATCACGGCCTTCAGCGCGCGGATCAAGCTCGTCTTGCCGCTACCGCTTCCGCCCGCAATGCCGATGAAGTAGGGTTTGTGCTGCATGGGGGCGCTGAAGCCGGCGCAAGATAGAGGGGCACTCCACCAACTCATTTCTCCCATTGCCGGAACAATTTCGATGAGGTGGACGAGCACGGCCCGATGCCCCCTCATACAATTTGGCACGCCGGTTGAAAGTTCATATAACAGAACCTGTAATCAAGGAAGCCATGATCACCCACGTGAAACGTTACCTGAAGCTGAAGAAGGAAGCCACCAAGCTGATGCTCGCCGGCGATGTGGAGCGCTACATGCACAAGCTGCGCGAACTGGCGCAGGTGAGGCCAACGGCCGGGTCGGTCGCGGCTTAAGGGTCATCTTCCTGCCCCCTTCCACAGGGGCCGGTCGGGATGCAACTTGGGGCGGTGAAAGTGACGCCCATCCAAGGGGCGGGGTCGAGGGATCGGCCCCGCCCCGCTTTTTTCTTCCCGCGCCCCGCAAGGCTTTCCCGACTTTCTCCGGCGCCCATGGATCCTTTGCCCCTCTTGCTCCGTTGAAGGTGCCCATGACGAAGAAGGATAAAATAGCCTTCATCAAGAGCAGCAAGCGGAAAACACACGTGTACAACGACCTGCATAGGTTCTCGGACCATCAACTGGACGGCCTCATCCGTGAGATCGTTCAGGGCCTGATCCGGGAGAGCGAGATCATCGCTAACGCCTACATCAACGGGTACCGATGAACACGTAAGGTCTACGCCCTGCGAAGGCTATGTGCCACAGGCAGCAAGGCCCTGGACCCGTCCGGGGCTTTGTTGCGTTCGGGCCTTTGTCATGGTGAGCCCGTCGAACCATCATCCAATAGGTCCTGGTTCTACCGGCTCACCATGACAGCACGTTACCGCTTCCTGGCGCTGCCTAGGGTCAATTGCCTACTACCCTTGCTTACTGCTCTTGTCCACCACCCGCGGCACCTTGAAGTAGTCGCTGTCCTTCACCGGTGAATTGCGCAGCGCATCCGCCTTGGTGAGTTCCTGGTGCACCACGTCCTCGCGCAGCACATCCTGTCCTTCGGTCATGAAGATCAGCGGCTCCACACCGGTGGTATCGATCTCCTCCAACTTGGCCACGAAGTCCAGCACGCGTTCCATGTCCTTGAGGATGGCCGCGCGCGCCGCCGGATCACTGAAGTCCAGCTTGGCCAGTTCAGCGATGCGGTCCAGGGTGGCGTCGTCCAGTTTCATGTGTTCCTGAGCGGTGCTTCAATGGTGTCGTACACGCGGTGCCGCAAAGTAGCCACATCGTGTTCGGTCATTCCCTTCGTATCGATGTGGGGGTGTACGATCGCGTGCGCTACCCCGGGCCTTCCACGGCTCAACAGTTGTGTTGGTTCACCGAACAGCCGCCAGTTGTTGACGAAGGTGACCGGTACGATGGGCACTTGCTTGGCAATGGCCATGGTGAAAGCCCCATCCTTGAAGTGTTTCATGCGTGGGGCATGCTGGGGGATCGTTCCTTCCGGGAACAGTGCGATGCTGGCCCCATCGCGCAAGGCCCGTTCGGCACGCCGCAGGCTCTTGGCGGCTTCCGTGCGGTTGCCGCGGTTCACGGTGATGTTCATGCCCTTGAAAAAGATGTTGAAGAGCGGCCACCGCAGCAGTTCGTACTTCCCCATGAACAAGAAATAATCCGGTATGGTGTTGTACATGTGGATGATGTCCAGATAGCTGCCATGATTGCAGCATACCACGTACGGCGGAGCGGGCAAGGGTACCGAGCGCCGCACCCGGATGGGCATGCACGAAGCGCACTGCAGGAAGTACGCCCAGCACCGCATCCACTTGAACGCCTTGCGGTAACGGCTCGGCTTGAACAACAGGATGCGGAACGGGATGTAAAGCACCGCGAGCGAAAAGAAGAAGACGAACGCGAACCACAGTTTGAACAACAGCCTGGGCGGAAAGAACAGCCACTTGAACAACGGCACCCGGCTGGATTCACCATCGGCGATCGGCGGTCCGTCGTGGTGCTGGTGTGCGGTTGTCATTTGAAAGGGGCGCGAAGATATCCGGCTATCTTGCCGCCCCTTCCAACCGTCTATGACCCGCGTCCTTACTGGCATCCAGAGCACTGGTATTCCTCATCTGGGCAATGTGCTCGGGGCCATCCGCCCGGCTGTGACCTTAGGCGCCACCGGAACCAATGAGAGCTTCCTCTTCATCGCCGATCTGCATTCGCTCATCGGGGTGCACGATCCTGCAACACTGCGCGAGAACACGTACGCCGTGGCCGCCGCGTGGCTTGCTTGTGGCCTGGATACGCAACGCGCAACCTTTTACCGCCAAAGCGATGTGCCGGAAGTCACGGAGCTCACCTGGCACCTCGGCTGCTTCACCCCGTACCCCATGCTGGCCAATGCGCACAGCTTCAAAGACAAGAGCGACCGCCTGAGCACCGTGAACGCAGGCCTCTTCTACTATCCCGTGCTGATGGCCGCTGACATCCTGCTCTATGATGCCAACGTGGTGCCCGTGGGCAAGGACCAGAAGCAGCACCTGGAGATCACGCGTGACATCGCCACTGCATTCAACAACGCTTACGGGGAAACACTGGTCATTCCGGAAGCGCGCATGCAGGAGGAAGTGATGATCGTGCCCGGTACCGATGGCCGGAAGATGAGCAAAAGCTATGGCAACACGATCATCCCGTTCTTGCCCGAGAAGGAATTGAAGAAGCAGGTGATGGGGATCGTCACCGACAGCACAGCGCTGGAGGAGCCGAAGGACCCCGACAAGGACAACGTCTTCAAGCTTTTCCGGCTGGTGGCCCCTGCCGAGGACGTGGAGACCATGGGGCGGAACTATCGCCAAGGTGGATATGGGTACGGGCACGCGAAGAAGGAATTGTTGCAGGTGCTGCTCGATGGTTTCGCAACGGAACGCGACAATTACCAGCGCCTCATGGCCGACAAAGGCGAGCTGGATGCCCGTTTGAAGGAAGGGGAGAAGAAGGCGCGTATCGTGGCCAACGCCACCCTGGACCGGGTGAGGCAGAAGTGCGGGTACGTGAAGCGTAGTTGACGCTCAGCGCCCGTCATACCGCTCGCTGTAGCGCCGGTACAAGGCCTTCTGGTGATCGTCCAAGTTGATATGCCGTCCTTGGATGAAGGCATGCACCACATTGTTCGTGCGCATATCCAGTGCGTCGCCGGTGCTGACGAACAGCGTTGCGTCCTTCCCGGTTTCCAAGCTACCGCAGCGTGCGTCGATACCCAGGATGCGCGCTGCGTCGAGAGTGATGCTTGTAAGGGCTTCCTCGCGCGTAAGGCCGTAAGCCGACGCGGTGCCGGCCAGGAAGGGCAGGTTGCGCAACAGCGCACGCTCGTGATTCCCGGAATTGCCCAGCGCGAAACGGATGTTGCGTTCTTTCAAAAGCGCCGGTAGGCGATAGGGCAGGTCCACATCATCATCGTCGCGAAGAGGTAGGCTGTGGAGGCGACATAGGATAACATCCACATGATCATCGTGGAGCAGATCGGCCACACGCCAGGCATCGTATCCTCCGACGATCACCAGTTTTTTCACACCCACTTCCTTCGCGAAGAGCACGGCTTCCTGTATCTCTTTCGCAACGCTGGCGTTGACGAAGAGCGTTTTTGATCCATCGAACAATCCGGCCATCGCCTCCATGCGCAGGTCGATGGGACTTTCTTGGCGACCCTTCGATCCTTCGACGAGGCTCAGGACATGCTCACTCAGGGTGACAGCGTTATCATGGTAAACTCGTCGAGCCATTGTGTATCCCTTGGCCGTGGCGAAGAATTCGCCCAGTTCGCGAAGGCGCTTGGTGCGCTCGTCCTCCTTCTCCGTGGAAGTCTCGCCCGGTTCCGCCCACCAGCCGCTGCGCTGGAAGGCACGTGGCCAGTTCATGTGGATGCCATCATCGGCCTTGTACACGGCTGTGGCGTTGTCCCAGGCATCCAACTGCACGATACCACTGGTGCCGGCGATCGTTCCTTCGCGCGGTACGATCTGCGCCAGCAGCACGCCATTGCTGCGCGTGGTCGGTGTAATGCGGCTATCGGTGTTGTACGCGGTGAGTGCGCGCACTTCCGGCGTCATGTCGCCGGTCTCATCCATGTCGTCCGTGGCGCGTGCCTGACTGATCTCCGATAGGCCCAGCGTGGCATCCACGGCGATGAAGCCGGGGTATACCTGCTGCCCCGTCGCGTCGATGAGCGAGTCGTATTCCGCCTGCACGCCATATGCGTGGCCCACGTAGTCGATCACCCCGTTCCGGAACCCGACAGCACCATCATCGATCACGCGGCCATCGCCTACGTGCAAGGTCCCTCCGCTGATGAGCAAGCTCTTGGTCTGCGCCGGGGCGGGAGCCGGACGTTGGGAGAAAGCACGCGGAGGAAGCAGGGGCAGGAGCAGGAGCAGGAGCAAGGGCAGGCGTTTGCTCCTGCTCCTGCCACTTGGTCCTTGCATTCTCTTCATGGTTCCTCGCCGATGGTTTCGCAATGCCATTCACCCCTTTCTTTTTTCTCGGCTTTGCGCACGGGTGCCCCGGCTTTCTTGGCCGCGATCATCATGGCGATGATGCGCTCGCGTTCCGCCACCATGTCCTTGCGCAGTTGCGCGTCCTGCGACTTGTCGAAACGGCGCACACCGTCAACGAAGGTCATCTCGCACTTGGCATCGATGCTCAATGGATGCGCGCTCCAGAGAACGATATCCGCATCCATGCCCACTTCCACCTTGCCCATGCGATGGTCCAGGTGCAACATCCTGGCGGGGTTCAGCGTGACGAATTTCCATGCTTCCTCTTCGGGCACACCACCGTACTTCACGGCCTTCGCGGCTTCCTGGTTCAGGCGGCGGCTCATCTCGGCATCGTCGCTGTTGAAGCCCGTGTTCACCCCTTGCTTCCACATCAAAGCGCCGTTGTATGGGATGGCATCCTGCACTTCGAATTTGTACGCCCACCAATCGCTGAAGGTGCTCGCGCTCGCACCGTGCACCTTCAGCTTGTCGGCCACCTTATACCCTTCCAGGATGTGGGTGAACGTGTTCACCTTGAAGCCCATGCTGTCCGCCAGTCCCATGAGCATGCTGATCTCGCTCTGTACGTAACTGTGGCAGGTGATGGATCGCTTGCCGATCAGGATCTCCGAGAGCGCATCCAGTTCCAGATCGCGCCGCGGCGCGTAGCCTGATGAGGGCGCGTGCTTCTTGTCGCGCTTGCCACGCACGGCCGCTGTCGGCTTGTTCTTTTCGAAGAGCGTCCATTCCGCGGCATACTGCCGCGCGCGGTGGAAGCCATCGCTGATCACCTGTTCCACGCCCATGCGCGTTTGCGGATATCGGCTACGATCGGTGAACCAATTGCTCTGCTTCACGTTCTCGCCCAAAGCGAACTTGATGAAACCATCAGCCCCTGTGATCAACATTTCCTGCCCGCTCAGTCCCCAGCGCAGCTTCACCAGGGCGCTTTGCCCGCCGATAGGGTTGGAGCTCCCATGCAGGAGTTGGGCTGCCGTGACGCCACCCGCCAGATCGCGGTATATGTTGACGTTGTCCGGATCGACCACATCGCTCATGCGCACTTCAGCGGTGTTGGCCTGGCTGCCTTCGTTGACGCCCCGCGCGATCGCGATGTGCGAATGCTCGTCGATGATGCCGCAGGTGATGTGCTTGCCCGTGGCATCCACCACAGCGACCGCGATCTTCATTTTGGGGAACAGCACCGACTTGTCGAGGTGCTCACCCACAGCGAACACTTTCCCTTCATGCAGGCAGACATCCGTGTTGCGCAGGATGCCCCGTTCCGTATTGGTCCATACCGTGGCGTTTTGCAGGATCACTGTTCCCGTATCGGGTAACAGGTTCTGCCCATAAGCCATCAATGGATACCAAGGGATGCCGGTACTAAGCGCATATAGGCTGTCCAAGGTCCTGTCGTCGTCCTTCTTTTTCCTGTCGCCTGATGCCTCGCCTTTGCGTACAGCGCTCCAAGCCATCCAAGCCCCACCGGGCATCTGGCCTTGGCCATCCCAAATGCGGCTGTCCCGGTGAACGATGCCGTTCAAGCGCACGGGGCCGTGCATGCCCAGCTTGTTGCCGTCGAAGACCAGTGTTACCAATTCATCCTGCAGACGCAGATCCCCTTTGGCGTAGGTGCTGTCGTTCGCAGGGTCGCTGATCTTCACCTCGGCTTTGCCGATCTCTCCGGTCACCTTCATCCGCAGGATGCGGCTCTGCAGGTTGAGGTCGTAGTTGCCGCGCACATCCTGCGGTTCGCGCGGTTGCACCACAAAACGCCGGCCTGCGACCCAATGCTCGAACAGCTTGCCATCCTTGGCGAAGAGATGACCGCTCGTGACCTGGAAGCTCGCCAATTTGCCGGGAACAAGTGTGCCCAGCCGATCGCTCATCCCCATCATTTCCGCAGGCACGGATGTCAGCGCGGCCATCGCCACGGTGCTGTCCAATCCTGCGGCGAGCATGCGACGCAGGTTGGCGATGAGCATGCCACGCTCCTTTATGCCTTGTGTGGTGAAGGCGAACCGGACCCCTGCGGCGTTCAACATCGCCGGGTTCTTCGGGGCCAGTTCCCAATGCTTCAACTGCGCGAGGGAAGTTTCCATCGCAGCGAACGGATCTTCCACATCATAGGCATCGGGCAGGGTGAGAGGGATGATCAATTGAACGCCTGTGGCCTTGATGTCCAACGCGCGCGCGTACTCGTCGCCTTTTCCTTTCACGATGAATGACACACCGAATTCGCGACCGATCCCCGCTATGCGCAGCACGTCGTTGCGTTCACTGGCCTCGAAGAACTGTGGCAGAGTCCGCTGTGCGTTGATCGATCCGAGTTCGCTGTCGTGCAATTCATTCCCGCTGGCGGTGGCGTACCACTGCGCATCGTAGAGTGTTTGCCGCAGTAGGGCGATGCTTCCGGTGAGCGATGATGGGTAGCTGTCGGGGGAAGTGCCCTTTCGGAAGCTGTAGTGCGCCGTGGCATCCGGCTTCAACACATCCAATTGCCGTGCGCGATCGGCCAATGCCACGACAGCCCCCGAGCCTCGGGCGATGCCGTCCATCCGATGGACCAACACGGTACCCACACCCAGCCTGCGCAGTTGCTCTTCAGCATCCTTGTCGTGGCCGTACAGCGCGGCAGCATCGGTGCTCGCCCGTATCGCCCCGTTCCAATTGCCGGTGCCCCGTTCGCTCGGCTTGCGGTCTTTATCCACTGGGATGCCGACATCGCTCCATGGATCCACGAACGACGGCCAGATGTGGAGCCCGGTGAGGTCGACCACGATCGCGCCTTCGGGCACGAGCCCCTTTTTCTCCTGACTTCCGGCATACAGGATCGCATCGCCCTGCACCAGCAATAACCCGTTGGCGATCACCTCACCCGGGGCCGGGTGAAGCGTTGCCCCTTGGAGGGCGAACACCGGTTCCATCACCGTGTGCGGACCGTTCACCGGAACCGTCACTTGCCCAAGGACGGACAGGCTGACCAGTGCGATCAGGCAGAAAAGGGCGGAACGCGCGGTCACGGTGGGCGAATGTAGAAGCGGCATACTCCGTTCATCCCCCGGTCGGGTCATCATTCTACATTCGGGGCGCTCCGGATCAACCCCTCCTCCCATGATCGAACAGTTGCCGTTACTCCAGGCTTCCAACGCGGCGCAGTCAACCACCATGTTGATGTTCGCGCACAGCTTGATACGTTGGCTGGTCCTGATCTCCGTTGGCTTGTCCGGGTTCATCGCCTTGCGCGGTTGGCTCATGAACAGGCCCATCATCGTCTGGGAGCGCAGCTTGGCCATCGTAGCGGTCACGCTCTGCCATCTCCAGATCGTCTTCGGGCTCATTCTCTACGGCATCCGGTTCAAGCGCTATTTGCCCCCGGGCTTCAGCCCCCGCGAGATCACTTTTTGGAAGTACGAGCATATCACAGCCATGTTCATCGCCGTGATCCTCGTTACCATGGGCCGTGTGTTGAGCAAACGCGCCAAGACCGAACCCGCCAAGTGGAAGTTCATCGCCATCTTCTACCTGATCGCTTTGTTGCTCATGTGCCTTACCATTCCATGGCCGCACACCACCATGGGCATGAACCGCGAATGGCTGTGACGCGTGCTGTAACACTGCTCGCCATCGTGGCCATGGCCATGGCCTGTGGCGAAGCACCGGACGCCACCAAGGCCGTTGCGGATGACGGCCGCCCGGATGGCGAAGGGATCTATGGCATGTACTGTGAGCTCTGCCATGGCGCCGATGGCAAGCTCGGTGTGAACGGTGCCAAAGACCTGACGCAAAGCCTGCTTTCGCGAGATGAGATGTTGGCTGTTGTTTCCCACGGCCGCAAAACGATGGCCGCTTATGCCACCGTATTGAACGCCGCCCAGATCGAAGCCGTTGTGGATCATGTTCGCGCGCTGCACAAGGTTCCATGATCGATCCCAAGGAAACAGCCAAGGCGGAGAGCGCGGTTCTCGTAGGCCTCATCACCGGCGACCAGACGCCTGAACTCGTCAAGGAATACCTCGATGAACTGGAGTTCCTGGCGCTCACGGCCGAGATCCGTACGCTCAAGCGTTTCACGCAACGCTTGCACGGGCCCGATGGGCGCACGTATGTGGGCAGTGGCAAGCTGGCCGAGGTGAAGCAATGGGTTGAAGAGCACGACGCGCAGACGGTGATCTTCGACGATGAGCTCTCGCCCGCGCAGCAACGCAACTTGGAAAAAGAACTGGGCCGGCCCGTGCTCGATCGGCCCCGCCTCATCCTCGACATTTTCGCACGCAGGGCGCGCACGGCACATGCCAAGACGCAGGTGGAATTGGCGCAGTACCAATACATGCTGCCGCGTCTTACCAAACTGTGGACCCACTTGGAGCGGCAGCGCGGGGGCACCGGTACGCGCGGCGGTAGTGGCGAGAAAGAGATCGAGACCGATCGCCGGATCGTGCGCGATCGCATCGCCCTGCTCAAGGAGCAACTCAAGGACATCGATAAGCAGAAGGCCGTGCAGCGGGGCAACCGCGGCAAGCTGGTGCGTGTGGCGCTGGTGGGTTACACCAACGTGGGCAAGAGCACGCTGATGAACGTGTTGAGCAAGAGCACCGTGTTCGCCGAGAACAAGCTCTTCGCAACACTCGACACCACCGTGCGGAAAGTGGTGCTGGGCAACCTGCCATTCCTCATGAGCGATACGGTGGGTTTCATCCGCAAATTGCCGCACCAGTTGATCGAGAGCTTCAAAAGCACGCTGGACGAAACGCGAGAGGCCGACCTGTTACTGCACGTGGTCGATATCAGCCACCACGATTTCGAGGCGCAACACGCCACGGTGAAGGCAACGCTGGCCGAGATCGGCGCCGGCGATAAACCCGTGATCACGGTCTTCAACAAGATCGACGCCTACCGTCCGGCACCGCACGATCCGCATGATCTTGCACCCAAGCGCGAGGACCAGTTCACCTTGGAAGAACTGCAGCGGACCTGGATGGCGCGCCTGGATGGGGGTGAATGCATGTTCATCAGCGCCGTGCACAAGCAGAACATCAGCGATCTGCGCAAGCTCCTGTACAACCGTGTGAAGGCCATCCACCTGGAGCGCTACCCCTACGAGAGCGATCTGTTGTTCAGCGATGAGTTCCTGGGTTGAACGATAGCCCGCGCTCCTTGCGTTCTTTACCGCAGGATCGCAGCAGGGGTGGCAAAGAAGAAGACCAAGAAGGGCAATTGGCGTGTGCTCCTCAAGCTGGTGCTTTGGGGACTGCTCGGACTGGTCGCAGCCTTTGTTGTGCTGGTGCTATTGGTGCGCGGAGGCGTGTTCGGCAAGTTGCCCAGCAAGGAGGAGCTCGCGGCCGTCCGCACAGAGGAGGCCACCCTGGTATTGGCCAACGATGGCAGCATCATCGGGAAGGTCTTCGCCGAGGACCGCAGTAACATCCGTTATTCCGACCTGCCCCAACACCTCATTGATGCACTGGTGGCCACCGAGGACCAGCGCTTCTTCGACCACAAGGGCGTGGATGGACGTTCTTATTTGCGCGTCTTCTTCCGCACCATACTCGGGGGTGATCGCAGTGGCGGCGGTGGCAGCACCATCAGCCAACAGATCATCAAGAACCTGTACAAGCGCGAGGGTCATGGTCTGCTCACCGTTCCGGTGAACAAGATCAAGGAGGCGATCATGGCCACCCGATTGGAAGAGGTGTACTCGAAGGAGGATGTGTTGCTGCTCTACTTCAACTCGGTGCCGTTCGGCGAGAACGTGCTCGGGATCGAAACCGCCGCGCGGCGGTTCTTCAGCGAACCGGCGAAGGATCTCCGCGCAGAGGAAGCGGCTGTGCTCGTGGGCATGTTGAAGGCGAACACGGCGTACAATCCGCGCCTGAACCCGAAGTCGGCCCGGGGCCGCCGGGACCAAGTGCTCGCGTTGATGAGCGCGCGTGGATATCTCACGGCAGCGGTGAAGGACAGCCTGAGCGCATTGCCCTTGGCGCTGCGCTACGCTGGCAACGATGCATTGGACGATTACGGCTACTTCGTCCATCGCGTGAAGGAGGAGGCGCGGCAGCAGCTGTCGGATATCAGCAAGGAGACCGGTGTTGAGTACGACCTGGAGAAAGATGGCTTGCGGATAAAGACCACGTTGGATCCTGCGCTGCAACGCCTGGCTTTGTTGGCCATGGAAGAGCACCTGAGCACGATGCAACCCAAGCTCGATCGCGAATTGCGTGCACGCAAGGAGCGCTCCGCATGGGAAAAGCGGATGGCGAAGAAGGGTGGTGCCGCATGGAAGCGCAACGATCAACGCATACGCGACCTGTTCACGTGGGAAGATGATGTAGCGGACACGATCAGCTACCGCGACAGTCTTTGGCATTACGAGCGCATGCTCAATGGTGCTGTGCTGATGATGGAACCCGGCTCCGGGAAAGTGCGTGCTTGGGTGGGCGGAAACAACCATCGTTACCTGCCCTATGACCAAGTCCTCGCCGAACGGCCGATCGCATCGGCGATCAAGCCGGTGATCTATGCTGCTGCTATCGCGAAGGGCATGCAGCCATGCGACTATTTCGACAACGAGCCCAGGGTGTACACCGAGTACGACGATTGGGCACCGGCCAACTTCGATCACGATAGTACGGGCGGTAGGATCGCCATGTGGTACGCATTAGCCAAAAGCATGAACCTGCCAACGGTGGATCTGTATTTCCGCACGGGCGTGGACACGGTGAACCGCACACTCAGGGCTTTGGGACTTCCACCGGGTAAGCGGGATGAACCGTCCGTTGCATTGGGTGCGCTGGATGTTCAGTTGCTCGGGATCGTGCGGGCGTACGGGGCGTTCGCCATGCGTGGCAATACCGTTGAACCCCGCTTGATCGAGCAGATCACCACCGCAGAGGGCAAGATCCTGTACACCGCGCCCAAGACGAAGTCGAGCAGGGCCATTGAGCCGTCAACTGCCGCAACGATCACCGCCATGCTCCAGCGCGCTGTGGATCAAGGGACAGGTTCGGCCCTGCGTTCGCGTTTTGGGATCACGGTTCCCCTCGCCGGTAAAACCGGCACTTCTCAGGACTATGGCGATGCCTGGTTCATCGGCTACACACCTGGTTTGGTGGTAGGTACGTGGGTGGGTGCCCGCGATCCCAAGATCCACTTCAGCAGCGGTTCCGGTAG
Organism: Flavobacteriales bacterium; assembly: GCA_049289815.1. Classification (GTDB taxonomy): domain Bacteria; phylum Bacteroidota; class Bacteroidia; order Flavobacteriales_F; family PHOS-HE28; genus PHOS-HE28. Next base: position 3,496 of record JBATMK010000162.1, on the reverse strand, counting down.
TGGTTCGCAACTGGCCTTGCCCATTGCGGGTAGTGTGCTGGCCGGTATTGAGCGCACACCCGATCTGCGCAAGCGTTACATCCGTTCGTTCGACTGGATCGGCGAGTACGATGTGGACATGGACTGCGAACCCACGCGGCAACCCGGAGCGCTGGAAGAGTTGCTTGAAGCCGTATTCAAGCGCAAGCCGACGGACTACACCTCACCACCGGACGACACAACGAAGAGCGAGAAGAAGAGCTTGCTCGAACGGCTCTTCAAGAGGAAGTGAGCTATTGGCTATCAGCTATTCGCAATTGGCCAATAGCCAGCAGCCAACACCAGTAACGCGCTACAGCCCCGATGTCACGGTCTTCTCCCACGCGCTCGTGTCCACATCGAGCTTCTTGAGGCACTTGATGGAATTCATCTTCACGTTCTCCGGCGGGTTCATGCCCAGCGACTTCTTGAACGCCTTCACCGCAAGATCTTTCTGGCCGTTCATCATGTAGCCTTCCCCCAAACTATCGAACACGTTCGGGTCGTTGGGATTCCGCTTTGCGTTCAACTCGAAGATCTTCACTGCCTCGGTCATCTTCCCGTTGTTCGCAAGCTTGTAACCGTACGTGTTCAACTCCGAGTTGGTGCCGTTCTCGATCATCTTCTTGCGGAACACTTCAGCCTCATCTGTCTTGCCGGCATCGGCTAGCAGGTCGGCCTTCAACGTTTGGTTCTCGAAGTTGGGACCGCGGGTAATGCTGCGGTCCACCCATGCCATGGCTTTCTCAGGTGCGATCTTCTCCTGCTGGCAATAGTGGGCCGCTTCGTACCACGCTTCCCAGCCGAAGGCAGTGAGCCCCTTCAATTGACCATCCATGTCCGCCAGCACGGTTGCGTGCACATCCACCGTGATCTTGATCGGCACTTCCAGTTCGGCCCAGCGCAAAGCCAGTGTCGTGGAAGCCGCATCACCGTCAGAGAAGAGGTAGGTGAGCTGCTCGGTCTTGGGGCACGCACGTGGTGTAATGGTCGCACGCATCGCATCATTCTCCTTCTTGTAGAAGAACGATCCCCATGAGTTGTGGTCCCTGCTCAGGATCAACGTCCACGTTCCCTTGGTCGGGATCATGTGCACGCCGTATGTACCGGCAGCGATGGCCTGGCCTTCCACCGTGGCATCATCGGAGAACGTGATGGTCGTGTTTTCATTGGCACCGGCCCTCCACACCTGGTCGTACGGCACCACGTCGCCCCAGATCACGCGGCCTTTCATGTTGGGCCTGCTGTAGGCCACCGTGATGTCCGTGGTGCCGATACGTTGCATCGCCATGGCTGCCTGGCTTTCACGGGGAAGGTCGAGCAGGCTGTATTGCGCTTTCGCGCGGAACGGCCACGCGCAGAACACGATGGTGGCGGCTATGAGGTAGGTGGATGTACGCATGTCAACAAGGGGTTGGGTACGAAAGCTATCGGCGCGAAACAGCCGTGGCGTCGGAGGTTTGATGAACGGTGCGGCTTGGGATGCTCAGCGCTCCTGCTCCTGCAGCACCTTACTGATGTGCTCCTTGTAGCTGCGGCCGCTCACGATGCGCTCCCCGGTGTCCATGCTGAAAATGAACTCGTTGTTACCGCTGTACCGCGTGCTGCGGATATGGGCGATGTTGACGATGTAGCTGCGGTGTATCCGCAGGAAGCGCGTCGGGTCGAGCTCCGTTTCCACGGCGTTCATCGTCATGCGGTAGAGGTGGTGGCGCTCTTTCAACTGTAGGTGCAGGTAGTTCCCCTCGGCCCGCATGAACACGATGTCGTCCACACCGATGCGCCATTCACGACCGCGCTCGCGGATCACGATCGTTTCGGTGAATTCGCTGTTGGCGTGCATGTGCTCGCGCATGAGGTCCATGAGCTTGCCCGTGAGCTTGGTGCTGAAGCGCATGTCCATCCACCGCTTGGCTTTGGTGATGGAGGCCTGGAAGCGATCATCGTCGTAGGGCTTCAGCAGGAAGTCCACCGCGTTCACGTCGAAGGCCTTCAGCGCATATTGGTCGTGCGCGGTAACGAACACCACGAAGGGCATGCGCTCCTTGCCCAATTGCTGCACCACCTCGAAGCCGTTCACTTGGGGCATCTGCACGTCCAGGAACATCAGGTCGGGCTTGTGCTTGTGCACGGCGTCGATGGCCTCGCTGCCGTTGCGGCACTCGGCCACCACTTCGATCTCGGGATCCTGTGCAAGCAGGCGCGCAACGCGTGCACGCGCAACGGGTTCGTCGTCGGCGATGATCGTACGTATCTGTTTCATGGTTTTGGTTGTTGGGGCGATGCATGCTTCGCCCGTCCGGTTCTCAGTTTCCGTTGGGTTCGTAGGGCAGGGTGATCTTCACATGGAAGCCGTGGCCACCGGGTGAATCCACATTGATGGTGGCGGATTCGCCGTAGAGCAATTGAAGACGGTCGCGCACGTTGCGAAGGCCGATGCCGTTGGTTTCCATCGCTTGCTGGACGCCCTGACATCCCTTGCCGTTGTCCTTCACTTTCAGGGTCAACCATTCATCACTCCGTTCGGCCTCGATCGCGATCTCCACAGCGCCGCTCATGCTGTTGGGGCCGTGTTTCACGCTGTTCTCCACCAGCGGTTGAAGGATCATGGAGGGCACCAAGGCACTGTGCAGGTCCTCCGGTACGGTGTACTTCACCTGGAGCCGGTCCTGGAACCGCACGGACTCAATGCCCAGGTAGTTGCCGATGTAATCGATCTCCTTGCCGAGGGTCACACGTTCGCGCTTGGTGGTGTCCAGCGTTACGCGCAGCAGCTGGCCCAAGCGGCTCAGCACCTTGCGGGCGCCGTTCACGTCGGTATCCATCAGGGCGCTCACGGTGTTGAGCGTATTGAAGAGGAAGTGCGGCTGCAACTGTTTGCGCAAGGCGTTCAACTGGGCCCCTTGGAGCTCAGCGGCCAGGTGCGCGAGTTCGATCTGCTTCGCCCGCACGGCCTGGTAGTGCACCACCGCGGCCAGCACCCCGATCAGAACCCAGAACTCCATGAAGCGGCCCACCAGCGCAGGAGGCAGGGCCCGCAACGCCAGGATCATGTACTCGCTGTTGAACATGAAGATGTCCTGGGTCCACAGGATAGCGTAGTAGATAAGGCTGGTGCTCACCTCGTGCAGCGTGCCGATGAGCAGGCCCAGCACAGCCAGGATGCCCAACTGCTTCCACATGGGCCGCGCCGTCGGTGGCCACCGCTCCAGAACGCGGTAGACCAATGGCAGCAGCAAGGCCCAGAACAAGTAGTTGAGGTAGGGCACCGGGGCTTCGCGCCACCAGCTGAAATCCCGTTTCTCCATGCCCTCGCCCAGATCGAGGTTGTTCTTCAACCAAGCTTGCAGCAGGAACAACGTCGCCAAGCCGAAGGCGATCATCAGTACCGTCCGGTACCGGAAAGGGAGGCGTTTGAAATAGGCCATGGGTCGAGTTCACCACCAAGCTATCCCCTGCACGGCGGACAGCCCCGCTG
>JBATMK010000161.1:0-1703 GCA_049289815.1 Flavobacteriales bacterium | reverse complement strand
TCCGTTACGTGGAAGTCGCCCCGGAACTGGGTGCCGAGCCGAACTATGATGCGGCCATTGCGGCTGTGAAGGGGTTGATCTGACCGCACCCTGCCCTCTCCATAGGAGAGGGTCTGAAAGTGAAAGGCGTGGATCCGATCCGTAGTCTCCCCTCTCCCTGGGAGAGGGGTCGGGGGTGAGGTCAGTGCCCGCGATGCACCATCAACCTCCTCCGCTCCAGCACCACTTCCAGTCCCAAGAGCATCATCAAGCTGCCGCATCCCATCCAGAGCCAAGGCGAGGAGAAGATGCCGGCAAAGGAGAACGACGGCAGAGAGCTGAAGTACTTGCTCAATACGCTGGGTTCCGCACCTGTGGAACTCGACAAAAGGAAGATCGTAAGCCCGATCAGCCCGGCGATCATTGCGCCCCAGACCCATTTGGGCAGCAATGCACGTTCGGGTTGGGCAAGGGGCCGGGGTGCCAGTGCTATGCGCTGCAGGATGCGGGCATCGATCCCAACAGGGGCTTCCGCATGACCGCTCGTGCGGAACAGGCCCCGAAGCGCCTTGTCGGCCTCCGTCGCGGTCAATCGGCGATGAGTGTCCATGCTTCCTCTTTGAGTTCGTCCTGCAATATCTCGAGCAAGCGTTTGCGGCAGCGGTGCAGCTTCACTTTCACATTGGACGCACCCAGACCGGTCACGGTTACGATCTCCTCCACGCTCATCTCCTCCAGATAGTAGAAGCTCACGATCGCAGCGTCTTCTTCCGGCAACAGGGCAAGGGCTTTGGTCAATGCTGCGGTGCGATCCCCGGCTTCCACGGCAAGGGTTTCCCGTTCGGTCGGTTCATTCGCACCAAGGTCATCGATGGAGGATGTTGCACCCCGGCGTTTGCGCAACTGTGAAATGGCGGTGCGGTAAGCGATGCTGAACAGCCAGGTGCTGAACTTGCTTCCTCCCTGGTAGCCGGACAGGTTCTGGTAGGCCTTCACGAAGGTGTCCTGCGTGGCTTCCTCGGCTTCCTCGCGATGGCGCAGGATGCGATAGCTGGCGGTATGCACCATGTGCTTGTACTCGCCGATGATCCACGCGAACGCGTTGTGATCACCACTTGCGGCAAGAGCTATGGCTTGGGCTTCGTTCACCGGGTAGCGCGGATGGGACGCTCTTCACCGATCTCCGGTTACGAAAGTCCGGCATTCCAGGACGTCGCGCGCGCGTACTACACGAGCGGTGATCGTGGCGCCAAATGCAGCAGTGAACAACGCTGACGAACGGTGTAACCGACACCGAAATGGCTGCGTCCAATGGATCAGAACAACACCTCAAGAGCAAATGAACCCCACGGAAACCCTAGTTCCCATTGCGATGTTCGCCATGGTCTTCGGCATTGTGTACGTGACCGCAACGAGCAGACATCGCCAGCGCATGGCCATGATCGAGAAAGGTTTGGACCTGGACTCGTTGAAGGAGAAGGAAGTCCCCTTCCGCACACTGCGCAATGGTCTGGTGCTGGTGGGGGTTGGGCTCGGATTGTTCTTCGGTTACCTCTTGGACTCGCGCATGCCGGGCTACGGCGTGAACGGGGACATGGGTGATACGCCGCTGCCTTACTTCATGATGGTTATCCTGTGCGCGGGCCTTGCCCTGATCGCACATCACCTTATCGTACGCCGCAAGCAACAAGGGTAGCAAGAGGTTTTTGGCGAACGATCGGCGG
>JBATMK010000160.1:0-3190 GCA_049289815.1 Flavobacteriales bacterium | reverse complement strand
GGCAAGGGCCCGATTCGTTCTACTTTCCTGAAGGATCCATCCCGACCGGCACAAAGAAGGGGGATGAACACGACCTCATCTTCGGCATAGCCATCGACCCACCGAGGCACTATGCAATGGTCCCTTGCGGGTGGATCGCCTTCAAAAAGTAGGCGGACCCCGACCCGTTCACTTCCTCAAAAGCGCGTCCAGCTCCCCGGGCCATGTGCTGTCCGCGATCGTGGGCACGCGACGCTCGCTCGCTTCCTGTTCCTATGGTCCAACTATTCCAGCGAAGCCTGGCGCGTCATCGTGAAGAAATGCTGGCAGCCGTTCTCATACGGGGCGCGCCGAAGGACCAGTTCGCTGTCGGTATGGCTGGCGATGTTCAAGGTATCCGTGCCCCACAAGTTGGTCACGAGCAGGAGGCTGTCCATCTTCACGTACGTGTCGTGCGAGGTGATGTCGGCACCGATGCCGGACCCATGCACATTGGTGCATTGGCCATCGGCGGTGAGGTCAAGGGAGATCGTCAGCTGTCGGTAGTTTGGTGTCGGCGGCTTACCGTTCGGGCAGGCCACGGTCATCCAGCCGGACCACTTACCTACAATGGAGGGTTTGTGTGAGGAGCAAGCTGTGAGCGCGATAATCGCGAGCACCACGCCGAGGTTGACAGTAGAGCGGGGCTGCATCACTTCCTCAAGATCTTCTCCATGGCCTTGCCCTTGGCCAGTTCATCCACCAGCTTGTCCATGTAGCGGACCTTCTGCATGACGGGGTCTTCGATGTCCTCCACGCGATAGCCGCAGATCATGCCGGTGATCAGGCCCACGTTCGGGTTCAGCTTGGGCGCCTTCGCGAAGAAGGTCTCGAAGTCCACCTTCTTGTCGATCACGGCGGCGAGCCCCTTCTCGGTATAGCCCGTGAGCCAGCGGATCACGGTGTGCAGCTCCTCCCTCGTGCGGCCCTTCTTCTCCACCTTGGTAACGTAGAGCGGATAGACGGTGGCGAAGGCCATGCGGTAGACCCTTTCGTTGTTCGCGCTTGATCCCATGGTCCCACAAAGATGGAAGCGCAACGCGAGCCCGCCGTCATTCCCGCGGATCCCACCTACCGGCACGGCGGTGCGAAAGCGCGACGCTCCTCGAACTGTTGCGCAAGCCAGCTGTAGTACGCATCCAGCGTATCGTTCACCTGCTCCGCATTCTTCATCGCGTACCCTTCGAAGAAGAGCACTTGCGCGTTCACCAAGGCCATGTCGCGCTCAGCGATGAAGTGCGGGATGTACCGGCACAGGTGCAGGTCCGTGATCGGCGCCAGCACGATGTAGCCGTCCACCATCTCCTTCAGTGCCACACCTGCCGTGCCCGCTGCATACACCGAACCCGTGTCCACAAGCGCGCCCCAGGGCGAGGTGCTGGCATCGAACGCGAACGGGCGATGCATCGCACACGCCAGGCTGTCGTACGCACCGCCATGCGGCACATGCTGCATGCGGAACTGCGTGTCCGGCCACAGGTAGTGCAGCCAGATGGTGGAGACGCGCGCCGGGCCCAGGTCATCCACCACGTAGTGCGAGACCCGATCGCGCTTCGCATGTCCGGCCACCATGCCGTTCTCGAAGTAGGGCAATGTGGTCTTGTACAGCGCATGGTGCGTTCCGCAATACACCAGGGCTTTCTTCCTTCCGTGCTCCGTGGCCTGCAGGATCACGCTGGCCCAGTCGCGTTCCTGCCAGCGCTGGTTGCGGTCCTTGCCCCAATAGGTCCTGTTGTTGATGCCCAGCACATGGAACTTGTGGTCCGGCGGTGCCGTGCGGTTCACCTGCCAGGCCGCTTCGAGCACATCCACGTATTCGGCAAAGGCCCAATCGTAGAGCGGACCAGCCAGCCAGCGCCCGGCCAATGGTCGGTCGAACCGGGGTGCGTTCAACAACGAATCGATGGCCGCATTGTCCTCGTGCGCCATGAACTCATAGAACAGGAAGTCGACCCCGCGCGCATGCAAGGATGGCACCAGTTGCGCCATGAACCGCAAGTGCTCCTGCACCTTGTGCGGCTCGCCGAGGAACACGACATCCTTCGTGTCGAACTGACGCAGCACGAGTTCCGCAGGTTCCTCGAAACCGGGGGGCAGCGCATCCGATCGAACATTCGTATCACCGCCTTCCACCTCGGCGTTGGAAGCGCGAATGGTCGCGTTCTGCGTGCACGACGAAGACGACAGCGCACAGAGCACCACCAACAAGGTGGCAACGGGTAGTGTGTTCGACCTGGCCATTGGATCCGGCGCGGGTTCCTGCGCTGATACGATCCTACTCGGCGCGCTCGCGCGTCTTCCTGACGGTGGTCAGGTCAGGGACGGCCCGTTTGAAATGGAGCATTGCTATGTCAGTCCCGCGTAATGCTGTAGTGCACAGCCCGTTCGCCCGTCACGCTCTTCTCGCACTTGTAGCCAAGCTTGGGTAGATCGAGCCCGGCCAGCAGCGGTTCGCCCGCACCAAGCAGAACGGGCGAGACCGCCAAGTGCATCTCATCCACCAGCTTGGCTTGCAGGTATTGGCGCACGGTGGAGGCACCACCACCCAGGCGGATGTCGCGCGCACCGGCCGCTTCGCGGGCGCGTTCAAGCGCTTCGTGAATGCCGCCCGTGACGAAATGAAAGACGTTGCCTCCTTCCATCTCCAATGAAGGCCGCGCATGGTGCGTGAGCACGAACACGGGCACGTGGTAGGGCGGGTTCGGGCCCCACCAGCCTTTCCAGTTCTCATCCGGCCAGGGACCGCGCACCGGCCCGAACATGTTGCGACCCATGATCCACGCGCCAAGGTTCTCCATGCTCTGCACGGCGATGTCGTTGTCCGTGCCGACGTCGCCGTCGTCCTTGCCGAAGTGGGTCTTTTGGAAGTATTGCGTGCGGAGCAACCACGGGTGCAAGCCCTGGCCACCAGTGCCCATCGGGGCCTCCAACGATTGATCGGGACCGGCGCCGTAGCCGTCGAGCGAGATGGTGAAACCGTGGACGATGAGGCGGGGCATGGTGGGGGTTGTGAATCAGCAAAGTTGGGTGCGCTTTCGTTCAGCAGCACGTCATGTCCGATAGGTTGCGCTACTATTGAGAAGCCCCCTGCTGGCTAGGCAATTCCCGTGTACACCATCGACGTAGAAATTGTACGGTTTACCGACTCACATCAGCCCGGATGGGTCGAGTG
>JBATMK010000159.1:0-40332 GCA_049289815.1 Flavobacteriales bacterium | reverse complement strand
ACGGTTGTTCAGTTGGAACCCCAGCGCGTCCAAGGCCGCGGTGCTCGTGTAGTTGAGACCGACAACCGGGAAATAGGTCCCGTCATCCGTGCTCCATGAAAAATTGAAACTATTCCCGCGGGCCTCGTTGTTGCGGACCCATAGTTCGTAGGCAATATCGACATCTGTGACCGTAACGCCAGTATTGTTCTGCACACGCAACGTGAGCGTTCCGGGAGCCCAATCCCCACCACCAGGTTGGATACCGAATGACGCACTGCCGATAGCGGCATGTGTGAAAGCATAGCACCCGCCGGTCGTAGGGATCCCCACTGTTGTCCCTCGCGCGAAATCATTGACAACGCGCGTACCGCCAAATGCAAGTGTTCCCGCACCAGCGTCGTTCCAACCGGTCATCGCCCAGCCGTCGCTGTCCAATCGACCCGCAGCCGGTGTTGGCTCGAAGCCGGTCCCTGCATACGTGCCGTTACAAACACCGGCCAGCGTGGCATCGAAGGTGACCAGGACAGGGACACCGTTGGTGACACAACTCAATTGCGCGCGCACGCCGAAAGGAAGGGCCAACGCGAACACGGCCAACAATGGCAAAGCACGACGCATCGGGGGTTCAGGGAATCTCATGATCTCTTGGTTTTGGTCAGGGTCGAAAAAGGGAGCGGGAAGTTAGCTGGGCATATCCAACGCGTGAAGCCTCGGTTGATAAGTCGCGGACCGGTCCGCAAAGGGCCGCCTCGCTATTTTGCCGCGTCCCCGCTCCAGTGGGGCCAAGACGCCAAACCCGCAACCATGACCTGTCGCTACCTGCTTGCACCGGCTTTCACCGTGCTTACCCTCGGCACAGCCGCCCAGACCACCTTGTTCAGCGAGGACTTCGAGAGCGCCCCGGCCTTCACGCTCAACACCACCGATGCCGGTAGCAGCGTCAGCACGTGGAACACTTGGGTGGTGAACAACAGCTACACGGGCGGCAACGGCGACGTGATCTGCCTCGGTTTCCCGTTCCCGTACACCATCGTGAACACATCCGGGCAACCGGCGGGCATCAGCACGCCCAACGGCAACTATCTGCACACGGCCAGCGTGGAAGGCATCGCGGACGGCATCCTGTGCTGCTCTTTCGGCGCTGCCGATGGGTTCTGCATCACGGCTGACAACACCTTCAGCCGGATGACGAACGATGTGAGCACCGTGGGTTACAGCGATGTGGACTTCAGCTTCTGGTGGTTGTGCGCGGGTTCGGCCAGCCACTATGGCCAGGTGTACTACAGTACGAACGGCGGAAGTAGTTGGGTGCTCACTTCCGGAGGTAACTACAACAACCAGTCGGCGTGGGTGCAGGAGACCATCAGCGATCCGGCCTTCGGCAACCAGGCCACGTTGCGTTTCGGTTTCAAGTTCGTGAACGGCATCGGTACGGGCGCTCAGGATCCGGGCTTCGGCATCGATGACGTTGCGATCGTGGCGCAGACCGGAACGGTGAACAGTGTCACCACGCAGGTGAGTTCGTTGCAGCTCTGCGACGGCTCCGGAGTGACGGTGGATTATGTGGCGATCGGCAGCTATACAGCGGGGAACGTCTTCACTGCGCAACTGAGCGATGCTGTTGGGAGTTTCGCGGTGCCGGTGGCCATCGGTTCCATCAGCAGCACCACCAGCGGTTCCATTGCGTGCACTGTTCCACCCGGCACGGCGGTTGGCACGGGCTATCGCATCCGTGTGGTCAGCAGTACGCCGCCGATCATCGGTGCTGACAATGGCAGCGACATCACCATCAACAACGGGCCGAACGCCGGCGCGGACGCCAGCGCGAACATCTGCAAGGCAAGTGGATCCTACGATATGGATCTCTTGCTCGGTGGAAGTCCTGACCCCGGTGGTGTGTGGACGGACCCGAACAACCAAGTGGTGAGCGATCTCTTCGACAGCGCCGGACAGCCCGGCGGTAACTACACCTACACGGTAAGCGGGGTTGTGCCTTGCCTCAGCGCGTCGGCCATCCTCAGCATAACGCTCACCGATCCGGCGAACGCCGGTGTGGGCAGCACGCGGTTGGTCTGCTCCACCTCTTCGGCTCAGCCCATGATCGGTTACCTCACCGGATCACCTGATCCAACGGGCTACTGGCTCAACCCGGGTAACCTGGTCACCGACCAGTTGTTCGATCCGGCGGTGGATGTCCCCGGCCTCTACACCTACATCGTATTGGGCCAAGGGCCTTGCCCCAACGACAGCTCCTTCGTGGAGATACAGATCGTTACGCAACCCGATGCCGGAACATCGGGCACCGCAACGGTGTGTGCAAATGATCCCCCGGTGGATCTGCTAACGCTGCTGGGAGGCACGCCCGATCCGGGTGGAACGTGGACCGACCCCAACAACCAGGCGCACGGGCCGCTGTTCAACGCAGCTGTCGACCCATCGGGATTGTACACGTACACCGTTGATCCGGGCCCACCGTGCTTACCGGCCACAGCATCAATTGCGGTGCTCATCGATCCATGCACCGGCATCGTGGAGAACAGCTCCGGTGAACTGCACGTGACATGGCAGGGGAACAATGGCGGTGTGCATTCCTTCAACCTGGGTACAGCGCCATGTACCAAGGTGGCCATTCACGTTGCCGATGTCCGTGGCCGTGCGGTGCTGGACAGGTCACAAAGCCTCGATGCGCAGCAACACCTGCTCATTGATCTATCGGGTATCGCAGCGGGAACCTTGTTCATGACAGTGGAGTGTGACGGTGCGAAAGCCGTAGTGCCCATTGTTCATGTGATGGAGTAACGCGCTTCCTGAATGGATGGGTCTTGAGTGGCGAGTGCTGCGCTGCAAGCACTCACCCCTCACCACTCGTTATCACCCTGAGCCCGTCGAAGGGCACTCACAACTCACGACTCCTCACTCCTTCATCTTCTCCACCAAGGTTCATAACCCCTGTTGGCAAAATGTTCATGGAAGGAGGCCAGGATTTTTGGTGTCGCCACCATGTGCCAATACGTTTGATGCACTGGTGAACTGTGGCGGGCACAACGGGCCCGGCAGCCACCCAAGGGAAAGGGGGCGGCCCGCGATCCGCAAGGAGAGTGGGACCTGGTAAGAGGTAAACCCGCCGAACCAAGGCCACGACTTGTCGGGGCATTCCCGAAGGAGGGTTGCAGGTGCAAGGGGGCGCAAGCCCGAGGGCGCTTCAGCAACAGCCAGCGTCGGCAGCAGCTACGGCCGCAGCCGGTGGGAGTGGGGGCCGGTCCAACGATCGGCCCCCGCTTCATTTTGGGGCGTGTCCCGTTCCGATGTCGTTCTGCTATCCACGATCCATGTGAAGTGAGTGCACCGCGAAAAGGCCTCGTAACGATCGATCGTTCACAAAAGCGGGATCGTCGATCCATACCTGTTCCGGGGTCGCCGTTGATTTGGCGAAGAACGTTCTGTGAACCGATGGTGAAGAACCGCAAGATCTTCGTGCTGGACACTTCAGTGATCCTGTACGACCACAGCGCCGTGAAGTGTTTCGAGGAACACGATGTGGCGATCCCGATACAAGTACTGGAAGAACTGGACACCTTCAAGAAGGGCAACGACACGCTCAACTTCGAGGCGCGCGAGTTCATCCGATCGCTGGACCTCATGGCCAGCCGAGAACTGCTCAGCGAGTGGGTGCCGATCAACGGCGCCGGCAAGGGCAAGCTCACGGTGATCGCCAAGCACGAGCTCAACGGCGTGAACGCGGTGAAGATCTTCGACGACGACAAGAACGATCACCAGATCCTGAACGCAGCGCTCAGTCTTAAGCACAAGCACAAGAACCGCAAGGTGATCCTGGTGAGCAAGGACATCTGCTTGCGCATCAAGGCCAAGAGCCTGGACATCCATGCGGAGGATTACCTCACCGGCAAAGTGCAGGATGTGGACCGCCTGTACAGCGGCCGCACCGTGGTGGAGGACATGCCCGAGGAACGCATCGACGACCTGTTCGAGAAAGGTTCGCTTCCCGTGGAGGAACTCGGCTTGAAGAAGATGGAAGGCAACCACTTCTACATCCTCAAGCACAAGAAGAAGAGCATCCTCACCAAATATGATCCACGCACCGGTGAAGTAGGCCGGGTGGAGAAGCAGAACGTCTTCGGCATCGGCCCGCGCAACGCGGAGCAAACGCTGGCCATGAGCGCCCTTATGGATACCGAGATCAAGCTGGTGACGCTGCAAGGACAGGCAGGCACGGGCAAGACGTTGCTCGCCCTGGCATGCGCGCTGGAACAGCGCCGCAACTACCACCAGATCTTCGTTACCCGGCCGGTGGTGCCGCTCAGCAACAAGGACATCGGTTACCTGCCCGGCGACATCCAGAGCAAGATGGACCCGTACATGCAGCCGCTGTGGGACAACCTGAAACTGATCAAGGGCAACTTCGACAAGCACGACGGTACGCCCAAGCGGATCGATGAAATGCTGGAGAACGAGAAGATCCAGATCGCGCCGCTGGCATACATCCGTGGCCGTAGCCTGAGCAATATCTTCTTCATCGTGGATGAAGCCCAGAACCTGACGCCACACGAGGTGAAGACGATCATCAGCCGTGCAGGGGAAGGCACCAAGATCGTTTTCACGGGCGATGTGCACCAGATCGACACGCCATACTTGGACGCCGAAAGCAACGGGCTGAGCTACATCATCGACAAAGCCAAGAGCCATCCGCTCTTCGCCCACATCACCTTGGAGAAAGGCGAGCGCAGCCCATTGGCCAACCTGGCCAACGAACTGCTCTGACAACGAGGGCGTGCAGGCTTTTGCCCATCGTGGCTGAGGCGTACGCTGGCGCGCCTCGTCGATGATGCGGGTGGGATGGACGAGATCCCGCAACTTCATCCTTCCTTCCTTCCGTATGCGGCCCATGCGCACCATCTCCACCCTTGTCCTGTTGATGTCCGCAGCGGGACTTTCCGCCACCACCTATCATGTGGCCAACGGCGGCAGCAATGGCAATACCGGCCTCTCCCTTGGCCAGGCTTGGGCCACACCCCAGCGCGGAGCCAACGTTGCCGTGGCCGGCGACAGTGTACTGGTGCATGCAGGCAGCTACCAAGGATTTGCGGCGATGGACAACAGTGGCACAGCCACGAACCCCATCGTATTCATGGGTATGGGCGGCGTGGTCAACATCACCTCGCCATGCAGCTACAACAACCTGGACGGCATCAACGTGGAGGGCGTCAACTGGATCGTGATCGAAGGTTTCACGGTGAACGACATGCCGCGAACAGGGATCCGTACAGCCCTCACGGATCATGTCACCATCCGGTACAATCGCTGCGACAGCAACTTCAAGTGGGGCATCCTTACCGGCTTTGCTGAGCACGTGATCATTGAGCACAACACCTGCAGCAACAGCGAGGACGAACACGGCATCTACTTCGGCAATAGCGCCGACGATCCCATCATCCGCTTCAACCATTGCTACGGCAACAACGCCAATGGCATCCACATGAACGGCGATGTGAGCCTGGGTGGTGATGGCACCATCAGCAATGCACAGGTGTACGGGAACGTGATCCATGGCAACGGTACGGCCGGTGGTAGCGGCATCAACTGCGACGGCGTGATCAACTCGGTGATCTACAACAACCTCCTGTACGACAACCACGCCAGCGGCGTCAGTCTATACCAGATCGACGGGGGAGCGCCGAGCACGGGCAACAAGGTGTACAACAACACCATCATCAACGCCAGCGATTCGCGTTGGTGCGTGAACATCACCGACGGCTGCACGGGGAACCAGGTGCTGAACAATATCCTCATCAACCAACATGCATGGCACGGCAGCATCGTGGTGGCGGCCGATGCGCTGGCCGGTTTCGCCAGCGACCATAACCTGGTGGTGGAGAGCCTTTCACCCGACGGCGATGCAACCGTGCTCGACCTGTCCGGCTGGCAAGCCCTTGGCTACGACCTCAACTCGCAAGTGGCTGATGCGCAGACCATGCTGTTCGTTGACCCGATCGGTGGCGACTTCCATCCCTTGGACAACAGCGCCCAGATGGTGGATGCTGGCACCGCGGCCGTGAGCGTGATCGTTCCGGTGGATCAGGACGGCACCGTGCGCCCACAGGGATCCGCTTACGACATCGGCTGTTTCGAGGGCGACTTCATCACCGCACTGATGGGCAGGGAAACCAGGGATGCTGGCTTGCTGTGGACGGGTGAAGCACTGATCGTTCAACACGAAGGCGCAGGTTGGGTGCGCATTGTGGATGCCTTGGGGCGGGTGCGGCTGTATCAAGCTGTGCGCGATGGAGCTGCTATCGAGCCACCCCGGGGTTACTGCATAGCTCAACTGCTGGCGTTGGACGGCGCAGTGTTAAGCACACGCCAGTTGGTCGCGCTCTAGCGGAATGGGCAAGTATCGGGGATGAACGTTCCCTGGATCGTGGCACGTGCTCCACGATCGAGGATCGTGGCCTCCGCAACACATTCTGCGGATCCCCAAGCTGGTAAGGGCTTCGCGGAAAATATCCCCAAGGACGGAACGGTGGTTGCGCATGTCCGGTCAAACCAATTGACCAGATCATGAAAGCCAACATCATTGCCCTTGGGACCGCACTGCTGATCGCAGTGGGAGCAAGCGCCCAATCCACGACCGTAGCCAAGGCGGCAACGCCTGCGACCGCGGCCAGTACGCACCAATGCCTCGCCACCACCGATGATGCCGCGTGGACCAGCTTGGGTGTGAAGCCCGATCAACTGACCCGTGTGCATGCGATCCAAGCGGATTGCAAGAAAGCTTGCGGGGCTTTGACCGCTGAGGAGAAAGCCGCGAAAGAAGCGGATGTGGTAGCCAAGCATGAAGCAGACCTGAAGGCGGTGCTTACACCTGAGCAGTACGTCAACTGGCAGAAGTGGTGCGCTACGAAGGAGGGCACCAAGGCCAAGTCCGAGTCGAAGATGTGATGGGGGTTCCGTTACGGAACGGCACATTCCGACATTCGGCACAGCGGTCCCGGCAATAGCCGGGATCGTTGTTTTACGGGGTTCTCAGAACAGCTCCTCGACCTCCACGAACTTGAAGTCCATCCGGAAGAAGCGCTCGTAATCCTTGCCGGTCTCGGCCATCTCCTCATCGCCGGTCTCGAAATGCCAGTTCACGTTCACCTGATGGCCCCGCTCGCTCACCGCGTTTAGGCGCTCGAAGATGTTGTAGAACTGCTTGGAGGAACTCGTGTCGAAGTAGTCCATCTTCATGTTCACCACGGTGCTGGGCCTGGGCGCCTTCAGGTACTCATCCAACCAGCCGTGCACGCGCACATAAAAGGCCTCACTGTTGGCAGGCAAGCTCCGCCCGATGAATTCGAGCACGCCGTGGTCCAGGTCGATGTCGATCTGGGGGCTGGTCTCGGTGCGGTCGATATGGAAAACGTTCTCAGGCATGGCGAACAGGATGATGCCTCAAAGCTGTTACACATGGATGTCCATTTCCCTTCGGTCCATTGCAGGCTTTGAACAACCCGGGTTGAAAAGAGAAAGCCCCGACAAGTCGGGGCTTGGCTGTCATGGAGAGCCCGTTGAACCATGACATCGATCGCGCGATCCCCGGTTCGACGGGCTCACTGTGACACAGCGTTCAGCGGCCGCGGTACTCCGTAAGGATCTCCTGGTCGCTGGGTAGGATGATCTCGGTGTCGTTCACCTTGCGCACCCAATAGAGATACTTGCCTGTACCGTGGCAGGCAAAGGCTTCCATGCTCTGGCCTGGACCGATGGCCTTGATCGGGAACGTGCGCCATGTTCCGCTCTTTTCCTGTACGGCCACTTTCACTTCCACCATATCGCCGCAGGAATTCTTCAACTCGAGCTTGTACGTTTCCTCGTAGCTGCGTTTCCAGCCTTCCTTATAGTCTTCACACTTGTCACAGGGCTGCCCCCATTGGCTCTTCACCTTGGTGATGCATTGGCTATAGGTCTGGTCTTGACCGAGCAGGGCGGCACCGGAGAGGAGGGATGCGCTGAAGACGAGGATACGTGTGCGGGTCATTTGCAGTGGTTGTTGGAGAGGATGATCTTGGCTTCACCGTTGCCCATTCTCTTGCTGATCTTCCAGTCGGCACAAGCGCCGTTGGTATCGCCGAGGGCTTTGCGGCTCCAGCCGCGGTTGTTGTATGCTTCTTCGTTCTTGGGGTCGAGCGCGAGCACCTGGTCGAAGTCGGCCATGGCCTTTTGGTGGTCGCCCAGTTTGGCATAGGCACTTCCCCTGCTGGTGTAGGCCCAGAGGTGATCGCTCTTGCGTTCGATCACGGCGGTGAAATCGGCAGCGGCGGCGGCATACTGTTTCAGGATGCTGTGGCTGAAGCCCCGCTGGAGGTAGGCGTTGAGGTTCTCACTGTCCATGCCGATCACGTCGGTGAAGAACCCGATGGCGGCTTGGTGGTCGCCGCTGCGATACGCCTTCTCACCCGCGCTGTAGGCTGCGGCCCATTCTTCCTGCGCCGTGGCTGGGAGTGCCACGAGGGCCAGGAAGGGGAGAATGAGGAGGTGTTTCATCGCTGCGGCTTTTCCGATGCGCGGTTCATACGCGCTCACTTGGGCATTGTTGCAGCATCCCGTTCCGCGGCCATTGCTTCCTGCGCGCTACGTATGAGGGCGCTGAGGGCCGCGATGGCGCCGTCCTTTTTATCCGGGGCGATCTGCAACACGCTTCGGCCGGTGTGGCGGATCGCGTTCAGCTTGAAGATCTCCTTATCGATGCATTGGGCTTCGGTGGCTTTGCACTTCAACACCACGGCTTGTTCCTCGTCGCTGTAACCCACGGCAGCTGGATCCAGCATGTCCACGTATGCCACATCCTGCCGCACGAGGCCTTGCTCACCGAAGATGTCGGCGATCAACCGGTCCTCCCGGTCGATGTGGAACTTCACCCGGCCAGCGAACAATTCGTTGGCAATGGCCATGTCCTGATCAACGGTTTGGGCCTGTCCGGCGACGGAAACCAGGGTGATCGTCGCCCAAAAGAGAGATCTGGTCATAGTGGTATGAACTCGTGCGGACAGTGCTACGTAACCACCGCAAAACATGTTCACCATGATCCGCAACAACCCCGTCGCAAAGCGCACCCTTTTGATGGCCACCGGCATATTCCTCGCCTGCATCGTCGCCATCATTGTTTGAACCAACGCGCGGCACATCGCGTAAGCAGGTCCCGTTCATGAACAGGACCCGACTGAGAATGCCATGCTGAGCAAACGCACTTCCCTACGTACCCTCTTACTGGTCGTGGCTGCTGTCCATGGCTGTACGCTGGCGTTCAGCCAGACGTTCACCATCAATGGCCGGCTCAAGATGGAGGGCGGTAGTGTGGAAGGTGCAAAAGTGGTGGTGTTCAAGGACGGCAAGAAGGAACGAACGGTCAGCAGCGGTCTGGGCCGGTTCGCCCTGGAACTCGATCTGAACAGCAACTATGTGCTCAGTTTCGAGAAGGAGGGTTTCGTGAGCAAGAAGCTGGCCTTCGACACGCACGCACCCGCTGAAGCGGCAGCGAACGGGTTCACCCCTTTCGAGTACGCCGTATCGCTCTTCAAGCAATACGACGATGTGAACGTGGTGGTCTTCAACCAGCCCGTGGGCATGATCCGCTACGAGCCGGATGCCGACGACTTCGACTACGACACGGATTACACGAAGAGCATCCAGAGCCAGTTGGAGCAGATCCAGCAGCAGGTAGTGGAGAAGCAGGCTCAGGAAGCCGCAGAGAACGAAGCCCAAGCAAAGGCCGCTGCGGAAGCAGAGAAGAACAAGACCAAGGCCGAAGCGGATGCAGCCAAAAAAGCCGCAGCCGATGCGAAAGAGAAAGAACGACTTGAACGCGAGCAAGCCGAAGCCGCCAAGAAGGCCGAGGCGGAAAAGGCGAAAGCCGACGCATTAGCAGCCAAGACGGCTGCCGAAAAGGAAAGAGCCGATGCCGCTGCCGCAGCCCAGAAATTGAAGGACGATGCCGCGGCCGCACAGAAGGCCGAAGCCGAGCGGAAGCGGATCGAAGCTGCCGCAGCCGCGCAAGCGGAACTGGACAGGAAAAAGGCGGAAGCACTGGCGCTTGAAGCCGAGCGCAACAAGAAACCTGTGCCCATTGCGAAGCTTGAAGTAGAGAAGCCGAAGAAGGTGGCGCCACCACCACCACCCAAGCGCAACGAACTAGCCGCTGGTGAGAACGCCGGGGAAGACGCGCGCCGGAGCGTGACGGTGAACGAGATGAGCGAGGATCCGCGGATCGCACACGCACTCGCCAATGCCGACGAAGAAACACCGGTGGTGCCGCAGATCGCGGAAGACCAGTTGAGCCGGAAAGAGGAGCTGATCGTGGAACCGAACCAGGTGATCACGGTGATCCATCTCTGGACCGATGCCCAGAAGGCCGAATACAAGAAGATCGTGCACAAGTACGGGGCGGTGTTCTATTTCAAGAACGGCCAGGCGATCACCAAGGAATTGTACCAGCACGAGGCGCTGGCAACGAACTGATCAAGGCCACCGCCTCCGGTCGCTCCATTCGAAAGTCCATTCCGGCGTGTACAGCTTGTCAGCACGGTTCAGTTCGAACCAAGGGTTGATGACCTCGTTCGCCAAATTGCGCAACACGTGGATGTCCTGCGCCGGCATGTAGCTCTGGGCGAGCATGAAGACCTCCTGGCCTGCATCGTTGCGCGCCACATCAACCACGATCACTGCGTGGCCCGGGCTTCCGCCGTGGATGAAGACATCGCCGATCGCCAGGGATAGAGCGGATACATCTTTCAGTTCTTTCGCCAGGCTCAATGTTCCGGCATAAGTGAACACTTGCTTCAAGTAGGAGAGGAGTGCATTATGCGAGGAGTCCAACGCACCCCCGGATACCCAAGTACAGCGGTTACCGTCGATGCGGATGCGTTCACCCTTGCGCCAGCGCTTCCATTCCGCAGTGAACCCGTTGGTGAAGTTGAAGGCGATATTGTCCTGCAACCCGGAGGCGTAGAGATGCTCGGCCCTCAATCGCATCACCGCATCGGCGCATTGTTGCAGGTCCTCTTTGCCAACGCTGAGGTCGAGCACTGCAGCATGCGCACCTTGGTTCCGTTTCAGTTCGCCGTTGTACAAGTGCACCAGCACGCCCGTGGGTTTCAAGGGCAGTTTGCGCAAGTACTGGCCGAAGGAGTTCGTAGCGGATGAGATGCGAGTGAAACCGGCCGGCGCTGTGAAACGCGTGCTGATGGTGGTGCCCGTGTCAGTAGGCTCGATCGTACCAATTCCATCTGGTATGCCGGCAACATCGGAGGTCCCGACTTCCGGAATGCTCTGGCCCATGGGTGAACTTGAACAGCACGCCAGAACGACGATGCCGGAGATCGAAAGAAGCAGTACCCGCATGATCCATGAATGCTTCGCCGGTCCCTCGGTAACCGGAAGCACCCGATCAGGCCTTCGCGCCTTCCTTCTTCCGCATGCCCTCTTCCACCGGGCGGTAACCGAAGAGCTTGTTGTCCTTGATCATGTTGTCCACATACGGCGGCACCATGTTCTCCCAGCCCGGTGAGCTATCGCGGATCATGTTCAGCACGGCCTTGCTGAAGATGTGCAGCACCTGCGGATCGAAGGTTTCGATGTCCACCATGCGCTTGTTGCTCAATAGATAATCGTACAGCGGCTTCAGGCGCGGGTGCACGGGCATGTTGTCGGTGGTCATGATCTCATCATCCAACGAGGCACGGCTCGGATACACGTAGATCTTCAGGTCGCGCGTGAAGAGGATGCCGAAGGCCTCGAGCATACCACCGTTCAAGTGGCGGTAGTACTTCTCGTCGAAGACCTCGATGAGGTTGTTGACGCCCATGATCAAGCCCATGCGGGCCTTGGTGTAACGGCTGAAGTACTCCACCAGCTTGTAATACTCCTGGTAGTTGCTGATCAACACCGTTTGCCCGAGGGAGCAGAGGATATCGGCGCGATCGATGAAGTCCTTCTCGTCCACGTCACCCGTATCGCTCTTCAGGTTGCTCAACGTGATCTCGAAGAGCACCTGCAGGTTCTGGCGGTCCACACGCTGTTCCTTGATGAACATGTTGTAGCCGTTCATGATCATGTCGATGTTCACCTTGGTCACCGGCCGGAAACTGCCGCGGATGGCCAGGATGTTCTTGCGGTACAGGGCTTCGCTGGCCTGCAGGTTCTGGCCATCGGGACCGAAGATCACGGCGTCGGTGTAGCCGCGCTTCACCAATTGCAGGCTCAGCAAACGGTTGTCCACTTGTGCGAAATCGGGGCCATTCATCTGCACCATGTCGATCTCCACCACATGCCGGCTCACGTTGTCGTACAACGTGTCCATGATCTCGTCCGGACTGTTGTGCGCGAACAGGCAACCGTACACCATGTTGGTGCCCATGATGCCGATGCTCTCCTGTTGCAGGCTGATGTCCGCATCGTGCAGGCGCACATGGATGATCACCTCGCTGGTGGGGCGATCGGGTGCGGTCTGGAACCGAACGCCGATCCAACCGTGACCGCTGTGCGGCTTTTCGTAGGTGCTGGCGGTGACCGTGTTGGCGTAGGTGAAGAACTTCTTGGTCGGGTGATCGGCGCGGCTCAGGCGTTCCACCATCAAACCGTACTCGTGGCGCAGCATGTTGCGCAGCCGGCTCTCGCACACGAAGCGGTTGTTGGGCTCCGGCCCATAGATGGCATTGCTGAAATCCTTGTCATATGCGCTCATCGCCTTGGCGATGGTCTGGCTGGCGCCGCCTGCACGGAAAAAGTGCCGCACGGTCTCCTGGCCTGCACCGATCTCAGCGAAGGTTCCGTAGAGGTCGGTGTCCTGGTTGATCCTGCGCGCCTTCTGGCCGGGGCTCAGTGGTACGCGGATCTGTTCCTGGGCTGTCATCAGATGCTACACTCCTTATGGGGGCGCCAAGTTAGCTTGTCCCTTCGCCCAGCGAAAGGTTCCGGTATACGAACGGTTGATGGGGCTCGGTGAACGGGATCACCTCCGGCAGGCGTGGGTGCGCCCGGATGCCGCCTACATCACCGCAATGCTCTCGCTCTTATAGGCCCCCGCGGCAAGCTTCTCGTTCACCTGTTTGAAGCTCTTGATGGTGCGCTCCACGTCTTCCAAGGTGTGGGAGGCGGTCGGAATCAGGCGCAGCAGGATCACGTCCTTGGGAACCACCGGATATACCACGATGCTACAGAAAATGCCGTGGTTCTCGCGCAGGTCAACGATCACGTTGGTGGCCTCCGGGATGTTGCCCTTCATCATCACGGGCGTAACACAACTGTTGGTTTCGCCGATGTCGAGGCCTGCACCCTTCAGGCCGCTCTGGAGCGCCTTTGTGATATCCCACAGTTTCTTGTTCAGCTCCGGCATGGTGCGCATCATCTCAAGGCGCTTGAGCGCGCCGATGACGATCGGCATCGGCAGGCTCTTGGCGAATGTCTGGCTGCGCATGTTGTACCGCATGAACATCATCACATCCTCAGGCCCGCTGATGAAAGCTCCGATGCTGGCCATGGCCTTGGCGAAGGTGCCGAAGTAGACGTCTACATCCTTCTGCACGCCTTGATGGTCCGCCGTTCCACGACCGTCCTGCCCCATCTGGCCGAAGCCATGGGCGTCATCAACGAAAAGGCGGAAGTTGTATTTGGCCTTGCGCTCCACGATCTCCTTCAGCTTGCCTTGGTCGCCGGCCATGCCGAACACGCCCTCGGTCATCACCAGGATGCCGCCGCCACTCTCCTTGGTCAGCTTCGCCGCGTTCTCCAGTTGCTTGTCGAAGCTGGCCATATCGTTGTGCTGGAACACGAAGCGCTTGCCCATGTGCAGGCGGGCACCATCGATCATGCAGGCGTGGCACTCGCTATCGTATACCAACACATCGTGGCGGGTAAGGAGCGCCTCGATGGCGCTCATGCACCCCTGGTAACCGTAGTTCAAGAGGAAAGTGTCCTCCTTCTGCATGAAGTCGCTGAGGGCATCCTCCAACTGTTCGTGGTACTTGGTCTGTCCGCTCATCATGCGTGCGCCCATTGGGTAGGCCATGCCCCATTGTGCAGCGGCTTCGGCGTCCACCTTGCGTACTTCAGGGTGATTGGCCAGGCCCAGGTAGTTGTTGAGGCTCCAGACCAGCATCGGCTTGCCCCGGAAAGTCATGTGGGCACCGAGATCACCTTCCAATTTCGGGAAGCTGAAGTAACCGTGGCTCTGTTTGGCGTGGTTGCCGATGGGGCCCAGGTCCTTGCGGATCTTATCGAAGATGTCGTTCATGTTTTAGGCGTCCCGGTACACCGGGGCGAAGTAGGTAGTTGATGGGGTTCCGGACGGCGGCGAAAGTAACCGGGGGCAAGGATGATGTGCGGATCGCACGGATGTGGGAATATGAACATGCGGCCGGTCCATACCATACCCCGGAAGCGGTCGTTACCACATCTTCACAACTGCCCCCATCCCCATATTATCCGGCCTTTCCTCCACTGGCTACATTCGCCGCCCGTTCACCCGGCCACCCTCCCTTTGAAGCGCAACCTCTTCATTTTCTTGCTGATCGCCCTGTTGGGTGCGGGTTGCAGCGAGTACAACAAAGCCCTGAAGAGCAAGGACCTGCGTGTGAAACTGGCTGCGGCGGAGAAGTACTACGACCAAGGGAAGTTTGAGAAAAGCGTGGTCCTGCTGGAGGAGCTCCTGGTGCTGACGCGCGGTACAATGGAAAGTGAGCGGGTGAGCTACCTGCACGCCATGAGCTGGTTCGGCATGAAGGACTATACGCTCAGCGGCTACTATCTGGAGAATTTCGCCAAGACCTTCACCAACAGCGAGCATGCCGAGGAGTGCTACTTCAAGAGCGCCATCTGCAACTACAAGAACAGCCCTGAATTCGAACTGGACCAAGGGGAAACCCAGGCCGCGATCGACAAGCTGCAGTTGTTCCTGATCAAGTTCCCGGAAACCACCCTTCGCGACAGCAGCAATAAGCTGATGGACCGCCTGCTGGTGAAGCTGGAGGAGAAGGACTGGCATGCGGCCGACCAGTACATGCGTACCCGTAACTACCAGGCGGCCAGCAAGAGCATGACCGAATTCCTGCGCAAATGGCCCAACAGCAAATACCGGGAAGAAGGCTACTTCAGCGTGCTGGAAGCCGACCACCAACTGGCCATGAACAGTGTGATCCGGAAGAAGAAGGACCGCCTCACCGACGCGATCCGATCCTACCGTAATTTCGCCGACGCCTTTGCTGAAGGGGACAAGCGCAAGGCCGCCGACCGCCTCTTCGAAGAATTGACCAACGAACTGAACCGACTCGAAACCGCCACCGCGCCATGAACCCAAGGAACCTGAACGCTGCCAAGACGACCATTACCCGCGATGTGAACAAGCTGGATGTCGGCACGGACAACATCTATGAAACCGTTTCCATCCTGGGCAAGCGTGCCAACCAGATCGCCGTGGAGATCAAGGAGGAACTGGGGGCCAAACTGGAGGAGTTCGCTATCAGCGGCGAGAACCTGGAGGAGGTCTACGAGAACCGCGAGCAGATCGAGGTAAGTAAATATTACGAGCGCCTGCCCAAGCCCAGTGCCATGGCCGTGCAGGAACTCATGGACGGAAAGATCTACCACCGTCGTGCCGATGAGCCCGGCCAATTGCCCGCCGGCGAGTTGAAGTAAGGAACGGCTCCCATTTCCGGAAACGTGGAACAGCGCATGACCCGCAACGTCCTGCTGGGCGTTTCGGGCAGCATTGCCGCGTACAAGACGGCCCAGTTGGTGCGCGACCTGGTGAAAGCCGGGGCCGAAGTGCAGGTGGTGATGACACCTACTGCGCATGAATTCGTTACCCCATTGACATTGGCCACCCTCAGCAAGCGGCCCGTCCTCACCGATATGGTGGACCGCGCTGGCGAAGGAACCTGGAACGATCACGTGCATCTGGCCCGTTGGGCGGACGTGATGCTGATCGCCCCGGCAAGTGCCAACACGCTGGCCAAAATGGCCCACGGCCTCTGCGACAATCTGTTGATGGCCTGCTTCCTCAGCGCAACTTGCCCGGTGTATGTGGCCCCGGCCATGGATCTGGAGATGTTCAAGGACCATTCAACAGCTGCGAACCTGGCTGCGTTGTTGGCGCGAGGTGTGAAGACCATCGGCCCCGACAGCGGTGAATTGGCCAGTGGCCTTGAGGGCCAGGGGCGGATGACCGAACCGGAAGCCATTGTACAACACTTGGTGCGGGAGCTGATGAGTTCCAGCAAGTTGTCCGGCAAGCGGATCCTCGTTACCGCTGGCGGAACACAAGAAGCGCTGGACCCGGTCCGCTACATCGGGAACCGCAGCAGCGGGAAGATGGGCTTCGCTTTAGCGGAGGAGGCCGCCGCCCGTGGCGCCGAGGTGGAACTGGTGACCGGCCCGGTGGTGCTCAAGACAGCGCGCCCGGCCATCACACGCACCGATGTGGTTTCTGCCGCTGATATGGGCGCCGCCTGTGACCGGATCGCGCCTCAATGTGCTATCATCATCATGGCTGCTGCCGTGGCCGACCATCGACCTGCGGAGCCGGCCGATCGGAAGATCAAGGAGAAGGAGAAAGGAATGGAGGTGAAGCTGGAACCCACGACGGATATCCTCAAGGGTTTGGGTACCCACAAGAAGAAAGGACAGCTCGTGGTCGGCTTTGCACTTGAAACCCACGATGCCTTGGCGAATGCCCAGGGCAAGTTGCAACGCAAGAACCTGGACATGATCGTGCTGAACACATTGGCAGATGCCGGCGCAGGGTTCGGCCACGACACCAACAAGGTCACGCTCATAACGCCGGGCACGGATCCGGTCGAACTCCCGTTGATGACCAAGGCCCGAACGGCCGCTGCTATCTTGGACCACTTGGAACGATTGCTCTGATCATGCGCCGCACCCTGCATTCCTTGCTCCTGTCGCTTCTCTTGCTTCCTGCCTTCGGACAGGAGTTCACGTGCCAGGTAACGGTGGTGGCACCGCAGATCGCCAATGCCGATCCGCGTCTTTGGAAGACAATGGAAACCACGATCGTGGAGTTCATGAACACAAGGCGCTTCACCAACTTCAACTTCAGCAGCCAGGAACGGTTGGACATGAGCCTTCTGCTCACGATAACCGATCAGCCCGCACCGGACCGCTTCAAGGCCACCCTGCAAGTGATCTACGCTCGGCCGGTGTTCAATACCGACTATTCGAGCAGCGTGATCAATCTGCTGGACAACGATGTGGAGTTCCAATACCAGCAGAACACGCAGCTCGATTTCGCGCCGGAACGGTTCACCAATAACCTCACCAGCATCCTTGCCTTTTACGCGTACTACATCCTTGGTGTGGATGCGGACACTTACGCGCTCAATGGCGGTACGGACTTCTACAACCTCGCCCAGGAAGTGGTGAGCCAGGCCCAGAACGCCAGCGAACCAGGCTGGAAAGCGTTCGAGGGGAACAAAAACCGCTATTGGCTCATCGACAACCAGATACAGGCGGTGTTCCGCCCGCTGCGCGAATTGCTCTACAACTATCACCGGCTGGGCATGGACGCGGCCTCCGAGGATGTGGCCACCGCGCGCAAGACCATTGCCGCCGCGATCGAAAAGCTGAAAACGGTTCACCAGGCCAAGCCAGCCAGCTACAACCTGCAGGTGCTCTTCAACGCCAAGGGCGATGAACTCGTGGAACTCTTCAAACCCGCCGAACCGCAGGAGAAGGCCAAGGTCTTCAACACGTTGCAGATCGTCGACCCCGGCAACATCAGCAAGTACCAGGCGATGATGCGGGGAAGCTGAAGCCGTTGTGAAAATGAAGTTGATGTGAGGACGTGATCGCATGTCTTCGTTTCCACATTTGCACATCCTCAAGATCCGTTACCGTGCTCACCCGTCTCTCCATCCGCAACTACCTGCTCATCGAAGAGCTGGACCTGGAACTGCGGAAGGGACTGACAGCGATCACCGGTGAAACAGGCAGCGGCAAGAGCATCCTCTTGGGTGCGCTGGGATTGGCCATGGGCGACCGAGTGGAGGGACAGGTCGCGCGGGATGCCAAGCAGAAGTGCGTGGTTGAAGTGGAACTTGCCCTGAAGCGCAGCGCTTGGGAACCTTGGTTCAAGGAGGCCGAACTGCCGTTCGAACCGCATGCGATCCTGCGCAGGCAGATCGAGAGCGGGGGACGGTCACGGGCATTCATCAACGACACCCCCGTGAAGATCGAGCAGATGCGCGAACTCACCAGCCGTTTGGTGCACGTGCACAGCCAGCACCAGTCGTTGTTGTTGCAGGACCGCGGTTTCCAACTCGGCCTGCTGGACCATCATGCCGGTTTGCAGGCGGATGTTGCCGCGTGCGATGATCTGTACTCAGCATGGTACACGGCTCACCGCTCATTGGAGCAGCTGAAAACCGAAGAAGCCACGGCTCAGGCGGAACTCGATTACGTGAAGTTCCAGAGCGAAGAGTTGGAAGCGGCCCAGCTTGTTGACGGCGAACTGGCGAGGATGGAACAGGCACTGTCCCGCGCGGAGAACGCCGAAACCATGTTAACGGCGCTGCGCAACACGGAGGCAGTGCTGACCGAGGAAGGCGGCGCTCTGACCAGCGTCGCTGCAGCCAAGGGTCAATTGCAGAAGCCGGCACTTCACGATGCCGAACTGGCCGCCTTGCTCCAACGGCTGGAAAGCGCGCGCCTCGAACTCCAGGATATCGCCGATGAAGCAGCACGCCTCGCGGATCATGTGCAGATGGATCCACTGGAGGCAGCGCGGTTGAGTGAGCGCATCGACATCATCAACCGATTGCTGCGGAAGCACCGTGCTCAGGACGAAGCAGCGCTCATCGCCTTGCGCGATTCTCTCACGGTGCGCTGTGCGAACATCAATTCCATGGGCGACCGCATTTCGCGATTGGAAAGCGAGGAGAGGACACTGGCAACGCGGTTGCTGATGCACGCCGAACGGCTATCCGTCGCCAGGCGGAAGGCCATGCCGGTGCTTGCGCAACAAGTGAGCGATATTTTGCACGAACTCGGCATGCCGCACGCGGCTTTCGTGTTCGAGCATTCCATTACGGAGCCAGGACCAACTGGTATTGACCGCATCCGGGCATGTTTCAGCGCGAACAAGGACCGGGTGCCGGAGCCCCTGGAACGTGTGGCCAGCGGGGGGGAAGTCAGCCGCGTAATGCTTGCATTGCTCACGCTCTCGGCCGAGAGCGTCGGTTTGCCCACGATCGTGTTCGATGAGATCGACACCGGCGTAAGCGGCGAAACGGCTGACCGTGTGGGAACCCTGATGGCCCGCATGGGCAAACAACGGCAGGTGATCACCATCACACACCTGCCGCAGATCGCCAGCAAAGCCGATGAGCACTTGCTCGTTACCAAGACCATGGACGAGAAGGGCACGCATACGGTCTTGCGTTTCCTCGATGAAGAAGAACGGGTGATGGCGGTTGCGCAAATGCTCAGTGGCCGCAAGACCAGCAAAGCGGCCCTTGAGAATGCGCGCGTTCTGTTGAAGGGCAAGTAACAATGGCCACGGCGGCTCCGCTACAACAAAAGCTCCGCCTCACAGTGGGCACCACCATCGTAACTGTGAACGCGCCTACCAACTACGCCAATGTCTTGGGCAAGTTGCCCAAAGGCGTGGAGATCATCGATGGCTTGGGAAGGGGCAGGCATGCCTTCATCCATCTCTTCGTGAAGAACAGGGCGGACCTGGATCGGCACGTTCACAAATGCGCGGCGGCACTCCTGCCGGATGGCCTGCTGTGGATCGGTTTCCCGAAAGGCGGTAGCGGCATCCAGACGGACCTCAACCGCGACAAGGGCTGGGAATCGTTGAAGGAGGTACAGATGCAATGGCTGAGCATGATCAGCTTCGACGACACGTGGACATCGTTCCTGATGAGGAACAGCCCGCCCAAGGCGCAGAGCAAGGCGAGCACGGATCACCACACGAACTCAAAAGCATGGGTGGATGCGAAAGCCAAGACCGTGCGCGTGCCGGACGATCTTCAAGCAGCGTTCAAGAAGGACGCGAAGGCCAAGGGGATGTTTGACGCGTTGAGCTTCACCAACCGGAAGGAGTATGTATTGTGGGTGGTGTGCGCGAAGCGCGAGGAAACGCGCACGGAGCGGGTGAAGAGGACGGTGGAGAAACTTCTGGCCGGCCTGAAGAACCCGGCTGACCGCTAAGGCGGATCGGCCCCCTTCTATCTTCGACCGCTGTCACGGGTCGGTGATCGGTGACCAACCAATACGCAACGGATCATGGCCCTCGGACTATTGAACGGCAAGCGCGGCCTCATCACCGGCGCGCTCAACGAGCAGAGCATCGCCTGGAAGGTGGCCGAGCTGGCGCATGCCGAAGGCGCGCGCTTCGTGCTCACCAATGCGCCCGTTGCCATGCGCATGGGTGAGATCAAGAAACTGAGCGAAAGCACCGGCGCCGTGGTGATCCCGGCCGATGCCACCAACGATGCCGATCTGGAGAAGCTCTTCGCTGAAAGCACCCAGCACTTGGGCGGCAAGCTCGATTTCGTGCTGCATAGCATCGGTATGAGCCCGAACGTTCGGAAGGGCAAGCATTATACCGATGTGAACTACGAGTGGTACAAGCAGACGCTGGATGTGAGCGCAATGAGCTTCCACCGCATGCTTCAGGCCGCGCACAAGCTTGATTCCTTGGCCGAAGGTGCAAGTGCCCTGGCCTTGACATACATCGCCGCACAGCGGGTTTTCCCGGACTACGGCGACATGGCCGATGCGAAAAGCCTGTTGGAGAGCATCACCAGAGGCTGGGGCTATCACTTGGGCCGCGCCAAACGGATCCGTGTGAACACGATCAGCCAGAGTCCAACGATGACCACCGCTGGGGCCGGCATCAAGGGCTTCGACGGCTTTTTCGGCTTCGCCCAAGCGCTGAGCCCCTTGGGCAATGCTCCGGCTGAGGAGTGTGCTCGTTACTGTGTTGCCCTCTTCAGCGATTACACCCGCTATGTCACCATGCAGAACCTCTTCCATGATGGTGGTTTCAGCACCACGGGTGTAACGCCGGAGATCATGGCCAAATTCTCGAGGGAAGCCTGAGCACGCAGGCTTTGGGATCGCACGTGGGATCCGTGATAAGTCACGGAATGCTGTTGCACGGGCCGGTAAGCTGCCGGTAGTTTCGCACGATGCGCCACTGTTGCGATCCGATCGCCATTTCGCTCTTCGTGTTGCCCATATGTGGCAGCGCTCAAGTGGCGATCACACAAGGCGATCTTCCGCACGTGGGTTCATCGTACACGGTCAATGTGGATGTTGACCCGGACACCGCGATCGTCGTCACACCATCCGGACCCGATGCCCAGCACTGGAATTATGCAGCCCTGCTCAGTGCAGAACGCAACAACTCATTCGTGCTGGTCGCCCCGCAAGAGGTGCAAGGCTTCCAGGACCATCCCGGCGCTACACATGCAACATTGCGCACGAGGGATGTCGGCGGCATCACGGCATTGAAAGGCCAGTTCTTCCAATCGTCGCCGGAAGGATTGTTCTATATCGGGCACAGCACCAGCTTCGATACCATTGCCGATAGGGAAGGGGAGTACGACGATTGGTTGGTGGTCCCGGCCCCCTTCTCGTATGGCTCAACTCTTCATGTGGACGGCCATATCGTGGATGTGAAAGTGAGCCATCCGGACTTGATGCTCCCTGCGGAGATGAGGGTGCGACAGCGTTCCCGCGACTATATGAGCGATGCCTGGGGTTTGCTGAGCACTCCGGCATATCCTGACGGCATGGAGGTGATCCGCGTGAAGGAATTCAATGGGGTGTCCATCGATAGCCTCTACCTGGATTATACCAACACGGGCAACGGCCCATGGTTCCTGGTGGATGTGGACACGGTCCAACAGAATATCCGGTACGCCTTTTACAAACACACGGACCCTTGCTTGGTGATGTCCATGTCGTTGCGTTCGGACGATTCCACTGTGGCCCGTGTGAAGTACGTGGCCGTGGGTCCCGAGCCATTGATCCCCGTGAACGATCCCGATGGCGGCCTCTTCTTCTTCCCGAACCCCTACTCATACGGTGATCTTTTGGTGACCCTCTCGGATGGCAAGGCTGAACGGGTAGTGGTCCGCGATGCCGATGGTCGTATTGTGGATGAGATGACCTTGGAGCCCGATGCCCAGTTCAAGTACCTGGTGCCTGCATTGGCCAATGGCATTTATGAGCTCACCTGTTTCTCGCTGAAGGGGAACGAACTGGCCACGGGCAAGTTCGTAGTGGCCCGATAGTCGTCCATCGACGGAGGGTCGATATCCTTCGCTCTATTGCATGTTATCGGCGACTTATCCATTTTTACGGACCATCCCGTAACCCCCATCCCATGCGACACGTCCTCCTCCTCGGCTGTTCAGCCATGGCTTTCGCCGCCATGGCGCAAACGGAACGCACGGCCTATGGCCTCAGCGGCAGCGGTGCTTCGCTCACCTTCGCCACCGACTACCAGTGCATGGGCATCAACCCGGCCAATTTGGGTTGGGCGCCGAAGTACACTGGCAAGCACGCGACACTTGGTTTGCTGGAGGGCGGATACTCCTTGCATACCGATGCATTCGACAAGAGCGGATTGAAGGATGACTTCGTGAAGAACATCCTGGGAGATGACCCGGACTTCACCTACAAGGAGAAGCTGGCAGCCGCCCAACAGTTCGATGGCAAGCACATGGTGTTCAACGGCGACATCATGGAACTCGGGTTCAGTCTTGCTTTTGACAGCATCGGGGCCATTGCCTTCGCGGTGCGCGATCGGGCACAGATGCATACCACCTTCAACGATAACATGGCCGAGATCATGTTCATGGGCTACAATGCGCCCTACTTCGACTTCTTGGTGCTCGATTCGCTCGGAGGCCAGATCATCGCCAACAATTCAAGTGTGACCGAGGACCAACGCGATCGCGTGGTCCGTGGTGTGGATTCACTCGGTCAGCCTGTGAGCCGTGTGATCGCGGATGGTGCCATCAATTTCCTGTGGTACCGGGAGTATGGCCTTAGCTGGGGTATGCACCTGCTCGCAGGCCAGCAGGTGGATCTGTACGGTGGCTTCGGCATCAAGTACCTACGAGGCTACGGCATGATCGACATCATCAGCGATGGCGGCAAGTTCACGGGCGAGAGTTCGCTCTCTCCGGGCTTCGGGATCGACTACGGGGCGCAGGCTTCCACGAACCCCAGCACCGTTACAGGTAGTGGCATGAAGGCCGTGGGCAGCGGCTTCGCCGTTGACATGGGCATCAGCCTGATCATTGCCGACAAGGTGAAGTTCGGGGCGAGCTATGTGGACCTGGGCAGCATGAAATGGAACGGGAACGTTTACACCTCACCGGATAGCGCGGTGACCGGATTGGACGAGAACGGCTTCGACAACTACAACATCTTCGACCAAGCCGATGAATTCATCAGCGATGTGGGAATTTTCGAATGGACCGGTGTGAGCAAACTGAAGAAGAAGATGCCTAGCACGCTTCACATGGGAGCTGGCTATGTGTTCAGCAAGCGGTTGGAACTGGGCTTGGACTTCACCTTGCCCATGAACGAGGAGCCCGGGAGCATGATCGACCCGGTGATCACCTTCGGTGGCCGGGTGAACCCCGCGCCTTGGTTGGGCATCAGCCTGGGCATGACCACTGGTGGACTCTACGATACCCGCATGCCTGCCGGTATCCTCTTCGTTGTGCCGAGCGGCACATGGGAAGCGGGTTTCAGCACGCGCGACTTCCTGAGCCTGGTGGGCAGCGAAACCCCGACGATGAGCCTCTGCGGCGGCTTGCTCCGCTTCCGGTTCTGAGCGGGCCACATTCCTGCCGTGCTGTTGCGGATGCGCTTGCGCGCGATCAGCTTTGCGGGTGCATGTCCCACCATCCTCCTGCATTCGATCACCGTGTATTGCGCACGCTTTACGCTGTACTGCTCCTGTTCGTCTTCGGCGGAGCGTCAGGCCAAGGCGCCAAGGCCTTCATCAAGGAAGCCGAGGGCTTCGCCAAAGAAGGCAACCTGAACGAAGCGATAGCACGCTACACGCTGGCCGTTCAGGTGGATCCCAAGAACCTCAAGGCACTCAATGGACGTGCCGACCTCTACGAACGCACCGGCAAGAGCACCGAGGCCGCCAACGACCTGAAAGCGATCGTAGAACTGGACTCCTCGGATCCGGAGCATGCCAACCGCGCAGCTTGGGCCCTGTACAACCTGAAACGCTGCGAGGAAGCGAAGTCGATGTGTGACAAAGCGCTTGCTACGGATCCGGACCACCTCATGGCCTTGCAGTGCCGAACGCGGACCTGTCTTGCTCTGAAGGACCTGGATTGTGCAACGGCCAGTGCCGACGCAGCATTGAAAGCGAAGCGCACCACGGACACCCATTACCTCCACGGATTGGTCGCGCTCGAACGCCGTGACTATTCCAAGGCCGCCGAGGACTTCCAACAGGTGATCGATTGGAACTACCTCTACGAACAAGCTTATGTGGGCTTTGCGGAGACGCAACTGAAGATGTACGAGGAGTACACCGCCACGACCATGCAAATGCGTACGCTGGACCTGGCCGTGGCCAAGACCACCACGGCCTTGGAGCTCAATCCGCGCAGCACCGATGCGCTTTTCACACGGAGCAAGGCGCTTGCACTGCAGAAGGAATTCGGGCGTGCGATCGATGACATCAGCAAGTGCATGGCCATGGGCCGCGAGGATGCCACCGTGTACGCCTACCGCGCCCGCTACTACCACGGCCACGGCCAGCACCAGAACGCCGTGAACGACCTGAACAAGGCCTTGCTCATTACACCGAACGACGTGGAGCTTTTGCTGCTGCGGAGCGAGTGCAAGGAAAGCAACCTGGACCTCGATGGTGCCGTGAAGGATCTTGACCTGGCGCGCAAGGCCATGGATGCCGACACGACCTATGGCCCGGAGCGGCGCCGCGAGATCGAAACGCGGCGTGCACGCATCGCGAAGCAGGCGTTCGAGATGAACCGCGAAAGCGATCCCCCGGTCGTGAACGTCCTGGAGCCTTACCGCACCGGCGATGCCGTGCAGGTGAGCAGTGCCCTGAAGAATGTGAAAGTGAGCGGTTATGTGCGTGACAAAAGCCTGCTCGACCGGATCCTGGTGAACGGGACCGCTGCGGATTTCAACCACGACGAAAAGGACCCGGAGTTCATCACCAGCGTGCCGTTGGCAGCGAACGCCGGGGCGATCAATGTTCTGGTGATGGATGTCTATGGCAACACCGATTCCGTGGTCCTGAAAGTGCAGCGGAGCGAAGGTGTGCCGCCGACCATCGAGCTGACCCGCCCCATTGCGGGCACCGATGCGATCATTACGATCGATGCCAACAAGGAGGACATCTTCGTGGAAGGTCGGGCCAGTGATCAAAGCGATCTGCGCAGCATTACGGTGGATGGTGTCTTCGCCAGTTTCATTCCGGATACCACCAGCTCCGAGTTCAGCATCAAGCTCCCGGTCGTCGGCAAGGATCATTTCACCGTACGCGCAGAGGACCAGCACGGCAACATCGCCGAACGCACCTATGCGCTGCGCAGGCGCGCGGAACCTATTGCTGTCGTGGAGAAGCCGGCTCCGGTGCGCACGGGCGAGAAGCCAGCGGAAAAACCGGTGGAGAAGCCCGTGAACAGTAACACGGGTGTCACTTGGGTGGTGATGATCGAGAACAGCGACTACAAGAGCTTCCCCGCACTGCAAGGACCGGCCGATGATGTGGCCAAAATGCAGAAGGCCTTCGGCAAGTACAGTGTGCAGCGCACGATCAACAAGCGGAACATGACCAAACAGCAGATCGAACGCTTCTTCAACATTGAACTCCGTGACCTGGTGCGCACGAACAAGGTGAACACTGTACTTGTGTGGTACGCTGGTCATGGCCGCACGGTCAGTGGCCGCACCTACTGGGTGCCCACCGATGCCCGCAAGGACGACATCTACACCTTCTACAATTACGGCCCCCTGAAAGGCCTCATCGAGAACTACAGCGAAAGCGTGACCAACACCCTTGTGGTGAGCGATGCCGCAGGCGCCGATCCGAGTTTCTATGAGATGACCCGATGAAGAGATCAAAGGACAGTTGGCGGGTGCAGGCGAAGGGAAAACGGAATTGGGCGGATCTGCTCTTGCTCCTGCTCCTGCCCCTGAATTCGACCGCACAGAACTTCTACTTCGAGAACATCTCCATTGAGCAAGGGCTTCCCGCCAGCAAGGTCTATTGCGTGGTGCAGGATGCCCAGGGGTTGGTGTGGATGGGCACGGAGGCTGGGTTGGCCAACTACGATGGGAACACCGTGGTGGCGTTGGGCGAGAACATCGGCACCGCCGCGAACGGGGCCAGGAGCCTGCTGCTGGACAAGGAAGGCCGGCTGTGGGCCGGTCACATACAGGGCGGTATTTCACTCATGGAAAAAGGATCGTTCCGGAAACTCTCCATGGCCGGAACACCGCTGACGAGCGACGTTACCGGGATCGCTCAGGACGCGGATGGCGCTGTGTGGTTGGCAACGTATGGCCAGGGCCTCTTCAAGGTGAAGAGCATCGGCGACGACGGGGCGATCGCGTCCGATCACTTCGGTGCGTCCGAGAAGATCAGCGACAACATCAACACGTTGATCTCGCTGAAGGATGGTACCATCTGCATCATCGAGGATGGTGGTTATCCGAAGCGTTGGAACAAGTCGAGCGAGTCCTTCGAAGCCATACAGTACAGCGGGCTACCGGAACTGCTATCGGTCACCTCTCTCTTCGAGGACAGCAAAGGCCACCTCTGGTTCGGCACCATCCAGAGCGGCGCATACAGCGTGGACCCGAAGAGCGGGCAGGCAACCACGTATGATCTGCTCAACGGCATGCCGAGCAACTTCGTTGTCTCATTCGGTGAGGATGAGGACGGCAACATCTGGGTGGGCACATGGGACAATGGGATCGGGCGGATACAGGCCGATGGCGTGCAGCACTTCCATGTTGACAATGGGCTGCACAGCATGGCCATCCGCGGCATGGCCCGCGATCGCGAAGGCAACATGCTGATCGCCAGCAACGACCACGGATTGGATCTGTACCGCGGCGAGCGCTTCCTCACCTTCAACGACGAGGATGGTTTGCTGGACCCTCAGGTGTGGGCGGTGATCGAAGACCAGGACGGCCGCATCTGGTTCGGCACCAACGGTGGTATCAATATTCTGGACCAAAGCAACAACAGCACGGCGCGCGTCAAAACCCTCACTGCGCAGCAAGGCGATCTAACGAGCAACCGCGTGCGTTGCATGCGCCAGGACTCGAAAGGTCACGTATGGATCGGCATGGAAACCACCGGCCTCATCGACCTGGCCCCGGGCTATACCCCGATGGAGCACCCCGACCTCCTGGCGGCGATCGCCGACGGCCGCGTAACAGCATTGGAGAACGGACAGCCCAACGAGCTGTGGATCGGCACCATCAACGGGCTGGTACGGTACGTGAACGCCAACATCCCGAACGTCTTCACCGAGAACGATGGACTGCCCGCGCGACATGTCACGGGCTTGTACCGCGATGCACAAGGCACCGTTTGGGTGGGTACCACCAAGGGGCTTGCGCGCGTGGACAATGGCAAAGTGAAACCCGTGCCCCTCGACAAACAGATCACACCAACGTGTTTCACCCAGGACAAGCAAGGGCGCTTGTGGATCGGCTCGGAAGGGCAGGGGATCGTTGTGTTACAGGATGGCCGCTTCCTGAACACTTACACTACGGACAACGGGTTGCTGAGCAACAACATCCGCTCGATCATGAGTGACGACGAGGGGCACGTGTGGGTGGGTACCAACAAAGGCTTGAACAAATGGCGTCCGAAGGTGAACGACTTCCTGGCCTTCACCGCGCGCAGCGGTTTCGTCGGCATCGAGGCCAAGCCGAACGCAGTATGCCGCACGCGCAACGGTGACATCTGGTTCGGATCGGCACGTGGTGCCACCAAGATCGCGCGTACCAAGGGTGCCGATAAGACGGTGCCCCCGCTGGTCTCCATCCGCGGCATCAAAGTGGACCTTGTGGATCGGCCGCTGGCACCATCGATCAGCCTTGAGCACGATGACAAGGGTTTGCGGATCGCATACGGGAGCGTGAGCCTGAGCGATCCCGCCGCGGTGCGATACCAGTATACACTGGACGGATTGGAGGAAGACTGGCAACCACTCACCTATGAGGCTGACGCCTACTACCCGAGCCTGCCCGCAGGTGATTATACCTTCAAGGTGAAGGCCATGAACAGGGCGGGTATTTGGAGCGATCCACCAGCGGAACTGAAGATCGAAGTGCTGCCGCCATGGTACCGATCATGGTGGTTCTACAGTGCCATCATTCTCGCCCTCGGCAGCGGCACCTACTCGTTCATCAAGGTGCGCGAGCGGCAGTTGCGGTTGCGCAACCAGGTACTGGAGATGAAGGTGGAGGAGCGCACAGCCGAAGTCGTGGCGCAGAGCCAGGAGATCGGTAAGCAGAAGGTCCGCATCGAAGACCTTTTGCTCAATATCCTCCCGAAGGAGATCAGCGAAGAACTGAAGGAGAACGGAAAGGCCACGGCCAGACGGCACAATGCGGTGACCGTGATGTTCACCGATATGAAAGGCTTCACGCGGGTCGCCGAGAGCATGTCACCGGAGGAGCTGGTGAACGAGCTCGACGATTGCTTCATCCGTTTCGACGCGATCATCGACAAGTACGGCATCGAGAAGATCAAGACCATCGGGGACAGCTATATGTGCGCAGGAGGCGTTCCAACGCATGATCCGTTCCATGCGCATAAGGTGGTCCTGGCGGCGTTGGAGATCCGCGAGCTCATGCGGATATGGGCCGAAGAGCACACGGCCAGCGGGAAACAACCATGGGCCCTGCGCATCGGTGTGCATACCGGTCCAGTGGTGGCCGGGGTGGTGGGCAAGCGCAAATTCGCCTATGATATCTGGGGCGATACCGTGAACACCGCCAGCCGCATGGAAAGCAGCGGGTTGGTGGATGAAGTGAACATCAGTGGGGCCACCTACGAAATGGTGAAGGACCTGGTGGAATGCGAGCACCGCGGTAAAGTCGAGGCCAAGAATAAAGGCACCATCGACATGTACTTCGTCAAGCGCATCAAGGAGCAGTACAGCGGCGACCCACGCGGCACGATCCCCAACAAGGCCTATCGCGGAAAGCTGGGGTTACCGCAGACGGAACAACAGCTCGCGTAGCTCCCAAAGCATCATTGCCGTGGCACCCCATACTTCGTGGCCATGCAGGTTGAAGCAGGGCACCGAGGCATCGCTGCCGATGACGGGCAAGTAACGCCGGGTCCGGCCCAGAACGGACGGTTCGAGCAACTCTTCTGTTGAGACCTCGAACACCTCCGCGACCTCACGCACATCCGGCGTATAGATGGGCACGCTGCCCAGGTACCCGACGAAGGGAGTAACAAGGGAACGACTGGGCGGGATATAGACCGTGCTCAAGGGACCAAGCATTTGGAGCCCTTCGGGGCCGACCCCGACTTCTTCCCCCATCTCGCGTACCGCCGTTGTCCAAAGATCCACGTCCTCAGCTTCCCGGCGCCCTCCAGGGAACGCGACCTGTCCGCTGTGCACACCATCGTATTGCGGCCGCACGATAAGCGTTGTGCGAAGTGTGGTCCCTGCCGGGTGCAGCAGCATCATCACAGCGCTTTCGCGGGGTGAACCATCGCGCTGGCGCGCTTCCTCAATGGCCGCGGTGCGCCAGCCGGACATCTCAAGGAACCCGGCATGGCCGGGCAATTCGCGCGTCAATGCCTCGCGCAATCCGTTCACGATCCCAAATGATGGCAACGTGCTCATTCGGTACGGAGCACCTCCATCAGCCGTGCGGCATCGGGCTGGTAAGTATGCGTCGCCGAGGACGCAATGTTTGCAGCAGCACGTATCGCTCGTTCACGTTGATCGCTGCACAACCAGCACACGGTGCGGTACCATTCGATCTGGTCCTTGAACGTGTGAACGTCCTCGTGTTCCAAGAGGTCCAATTGCAATTCAGCATCGAACGGCTTGCCGGCCTCCAAGAACGTTGTGGCCAGGTACAGCCGCGCCAGATGATCGTGTTCGTCCGAGGCGAGGTAGGCCTTGAGGTGAACGATAGCAGCCTCATGATCCCCTTTGGCATTGGCCGCCATGCCATCCAGGAATTCCGCGTTCTCGTTGGTGCGATAGCGCCCGGTTACTGTATCCGGGTAGGGCGCGGAGTATGTCTCGCACAACGAACCGCTGTGATCGCAGGAAGCCAGCAATGCCGCTGCTGAGATCATCCAAGAACGCATGTGTCATCATCCCGATCCATCGGGGCGGCCAAGGTATCCACACCTTATGCCTCAGGGCTTCGTCCACCGCACGATGCGCTTGTCGTCACTTGCCGTCAGCAGGGTGCCGTCCTCAAGCCATAGCAAAGCATTCACCGAGTGCGTGTGGCCGCCGGAAGCGCGATCCAATCGAGCCACGGGCTCCAGGCTGGTGGCATCCCAGACTTTCGCTGTCTTGTCGCGACTGGCCGTAGCCACGTGCCGGCCATCCGGGCTGAAGGCAATGGTGTAAATGGAACCTTGATGCGCAGGAACGTCGAGCACCTTTCCCCAACTGCCTTCCATGCGCCAAGCCCGCAAGTGACCATCGCGTCCACCTGTAAGCAGCGCTGGTTTGTCAGGGTGAAAAGCGACGCCATACGAGCCACCGACATGCGCGTTCAGGGTGATGAGCTCATTGTAGTATACCGTGTCCAGCACGCGCACGGATCCATCGTTGCAACTGGCCGCCAGCCAATGACCGTCGTTGCTCAGGGCCAGCCCACGCACTTTGGCATCGCCCAGTGGGATCTGGCGCAGCAATTCCATCGCTGGCCATCGCCAAAGCCCAATGGAGCCTTCTCCTCCCGCGGAAGCGATAAGCGTTCCTTCCTGAACAGCCAGAGAACTGAAAACACCTTTTGCGTGCAGGCGCAGATGCCGCACCTCGCTTTTCGCTGCCGTATCCAATGCGTGAATGGCACCATCGTCAAGACCGGCGAGGATCAAGCCATCCAACGCCAGCATGCTGAAGACCGGCCGCGGCAATTGCGCAACACCATGGCCGACCGCTGGAAGGTCAAGATCCCAACGCACCAAGGTCCCATCGCTACCAGCGCTGAGAAAGGTGTCCGCGGAGCCGAGGCGCGCAAGCGCATATACGGCACTGCGGTGTCCTGCGAAGACGGAAATGGGTTGCATCGGAGTACTCGGCGGAAGCCCGCAAGGCCCCAAAGGTGCGTTCATGTGGCGCACTGACCATTCGTCATGCTCCAACGGACGGTACGTTCCTTGATCCCGCTGGGCCGCTACTTTCGGCCACTCTTTCCAAAACAGACATGAAATACATCGGATACATCCTGCTCGGCATCATTGTACTGCTGGGCATCTGGTTCTTCAGCACGTATCAAGGCATCATCGGTGCCGACGAGAAGGTGGCTGAACAATGGAGCAACGTGGAGGTGACCTATCAAGCGCGGGCCGACAAAAGCAAGAACCTGTTGGAGATCGTGAAGGGCGCTGCTGGCTACGAAAGCCAGACGCTGAAAGACGTGATCGAAGCGCGCAGCAGAGTGGCGGAGATCAAGATGGACGCCAGCGACCTCACGCCGGAGAAGATGAAGATGTTCGAGGAAGCACAGGCCCGTTTGGGCGGTGCGTTGAGCAGGTTGCTCGTGGAGCAATACCCTAACCTGCAGGCCGTGCAGGCCTTCCGCGACTTTCAAACGCAATACGAGGGCATGGAGAACCGGATCAGCACCGCGCGCCGCGACTTCAACACGGCGGCGCGCGCGCTCAACACCAGGATCAGGGCGTTCCCAGGCTCGATGGTCAACAACCTGTTCGGCTTGAACGTGGAACACAAGCCGTATTTCGAGAGCAAGGAAGGCACCGAGGACGCGCCCGACATCAAGTTCGAGTGAGCAGTCAGCGCTCCGTGAACGCGGCCGACTTCCTATCGGCTGCCGAGCTGGCGGCCGTTCACAACGCCGTCCAGGATGCTGAACTGCGCACGAGTGCCGAGGTGCGCGTACACCTGGAAAGCCATGTGGAGGGCGACATACTCGACCACGCAGCGATCGTGTTCGAGCAACTGGGCATGCAGCGCACCAAACACCGGAACGGTGTGCTCATTTACGTGAGCGTGGCCGACCGGCGATTGGCGGTGATCGGTGATAAGGGGATCCACGAACGGGTGGGCGCGAACTTCTGGCCTGCCGTGGTGGCCGAGATCCTCAAAGGGTTCAAGGCGGACAATCCCGCCTTCGGCCTGGCCATGGGGCTTCACTTGGTCGGCGAGCAACTGAGCGCCCACTTCCCGCGGGAAGAGAACGACAGTAATGAACTGAGCAACGAGGTGAGCATCGGATGAAACGCCTCTTGATCATCATTCCATTGATCCTGGCCTTGCACTTGGCGCGTGCACAGGACGATTGCATGCCGGCCAAGCCAGCCGACGAAACGCACCTCGTCTGGCAGTTCACGCCGTTGCTCGATCAGCACCAGGCCCAGCAGTTGGATACCAAGCTCACTGCCTTCGCGCAGCGGACCAGCAACCGCATCGCCATCATCATCGTGGACACGCTTTGCGGGCTGGAACCCGTGGATTATGCGGTGGGCATCGGCCGGGAATGGGGTATCGGTGGTTCCGACTTCAACAATGGCGTTGTGCTGTTGGTGAAGCCGAACGGCGGAAAAGGCAGGCGCCATGTGTTCATCGCACCGGGCTTCGGCCTGGAAGGCGCTATCCCTGATCTGGCCTGCAAGCGTATCGTGGAGGAAGAGATCCTGCCGCAGTTCAAGGAAGGCCGCTATGCACAAGGCTTGGACGCTGCCGTGAACAAATTGATGCAGTTGGCCGGGAACGAGATCAGTGCGGAGAGCTACACCAAGCCGAGCATTCCGTGGGTACCGATCGTTGGGGTACTGCTGTTCTTCATCCTCATCATCTCGCTGAAGGTTGGCCAGACACGTCGCTACGCCACCTTGAACGGGATCGACTTCTGGGTCGCGTGGACGTTGTTGAACCAAGCCTCGCGCACCAGCCGCGGTAGCTGGGGCGGATTCAGCGGCGGTGGTGGTGGGGGCGGGGGAGGCTTCGGTGGTTTCGGCGGTGGGAGTTTCGGTGGTGGTGGGGCCGGTGGATCCTGGTGAGTATGAGCTACGGAAAGTGGATAGTCGGTGGTCTTGGGTTCGCTGTGGGCGGTCCGATCGGTGCGTTGGTGGGTTTCACATTGGGTTCCTTATTGGATCGGAGCGCAATAGCCGGCGCAGCAACAACAGGACAGCGCCCCCATCAGGGTCCTCGTCCGAGCGATCGCGGTGCACACCAAGGTCCTGCCGGCTCTGGCGACTTCGCCATGAGCCTGGTGGTGTTGACCGCCGCCGTGATGAAGGCCGACGGTAAAGCAACCCAGCGGGAACTCGAATTCGTCCGCCGCTTCTTCCTTCAGCAATTTGGCGAAGCCAAGGCGAAGGGCCTGCTCGTGGTGCTGCGCGATGTGCTTGAACGCGACATTCCGGTAGGCCAGGTCTGCGAACAGATCCGGCAGAACGTGCCCCATCCTGCACGCCTTCAATTGGTGCACTACCTCATCGGTATCGCCGCTGCCGACGGGAGCGTGCATGCCTCCGAGCGCGAAATGATCCGGCGCATCGCCATGTACCTCGGCATCAGCGAACGGGATCTGGACAGCATGAGCGCCATGTTCAGGAAACCCAGCAGCAGCAGCGCTTATGAGATCCTGGAGATCGAGCGGAACGCCACGGAGGAAGAGGTGAAGAAAGCCTACCGGCGCATGGCCATGAAGCATCACCCCGATCGCGTTGGGCAGATGGGCGAGGAAGTTCAGAAGGCCGCTGCGG
The DNA here is from genome assembly GCA_049289815.1 of Flavobacteriales bacterium. Lineage (GTDB taxonomy): Bacteria > Bacteroidota > Bacteroidia > Flavobacteriales_F > PHOS-HE28 > PHOS-HE28. The sequence goes on along the minus strand of JBATMK010000159.1, from coordinate 6,353 downwards.
AGAAGTTCAAGAAAGTGCAGGATGCCTACGAACGCATCCAGGCGGAGCGTGGCATGAAGTAGCCGGATCTACCTTAGGTGCATGGGTGCGAGCGAGGAACGTCTCTGCCTGCAATGCGGCAGCAAACTGGTCGGGCGATCGAACAAGAAGTACTGCGATGATGCGTGCAGGAGCCTGCATCATTACTCGGCCAACAATACGCCGATCAACTATGTGCGCAACGTGATGAACTCGCTGCGCCGCAATCGGCGCATCCTGGAAGAACTCGTTCCGGACGGCAAGCCGGTGCGCATGCACCGCGAGCGTTTGCTCCAGAAGGGCTTCGACTTCAATTACCATACGCACATCAGCCGCACCATCACCGGCAACAACTATGTGTTCTGTTTCGAGTATGGCTACCTGCCCTTGGACAACGACTGGTATACGCTGGTGCTGCGCACCGAATACCTGGAACGCTCAGGAGATGTGCCGAAGCGGAAGGAGTAAGGGACAAGACCCAAGTCTCAACAAGGATATTGACGCTTGAGACTTGGGTCTTGTGACCTGAAGCTTGTTCAGGTCAGCGCCCAGATGATGAAAACGATGGAGCCGAGGATGATCAAGGCAACCAGCACTGGGCCGCCGATCTCGTTCTGTTCAGCTTCCTGGGGAATGAAATCGTCGTGCTGATCGTGGGTGCTCATGACCGATTGGTTTCGGGGGCCGAATATAGGATCGGCCAACGGTGGTCGGCGAGGAGCACTGGGGACTTATCCCCGATCAATTGAGACTGAACGTCGGGGTGCGCTGAACCATGCGGGCGATCACAGCGCTCTCGTTACGGCGCATGCGACCGATCATGGTGGCTACCTGTTCGTCCAGTTCACGATCGCTCAGCTTGCTCACATCCTTGTAAACCGGCAGGCTGGTGCGGCTCTTCAGGATCAAGGCTATTTTGTAGGCGCGTGACATTTGGTTCCGGCAGTAAGACGTCCCACCTGGGGGGAGGGATGCCTGCGAACTGTCAATGAACGGTTAACGGTTGCAAACGCCCTCGGAACGGTCGGCCCGGCTTCCGGTTCGGGGCGATCCATTAGGGCCTAAGGCTTGGGAACAAGGGGGTTAAGTGTGCAGCCGGCCTATCGTCCACCAATGGGCTCATAAAGGCCGTACACCACAGGATTGCCCTGTCGCACCCTCACGCTGACTTCCGGAACCCCGGACCATCTGCCCGTGTGGTTGTACACATAGGCCTTGAAATGAAGGTTCCGTCCGCGTAGCTCATAGTCGCTCATCCTGAAGGTCAGGTGAAGGATGCCAAGGCCATCCCTAACCGGCGCCGCATCCTTCAAGCGCGTTTCCCGGTAGATCACGCTCTTGCCTTCTTCGAAAAGGTCGGCGGCCAACAGGATCTCATCGTTCGGCGCGGCCCTGAAGGCGGCGCGGATCTCGATCACGTCGTTGTGGCCGTGGACCATGTCGCGTACATCGGCTTCAACGATCGCCGGGTACTCCGTAACCGTGCTATCGCTCCAGATCGGTAGTGCCAACGTGCGGAGATCCTGCGCATCAGTTGGCGCAGCGATCTTGCTGAACCGCATCACGCTGCCTTCGCAATAGTGATCTACCTTCAATACGTGGGGAAAGTGCTCTTGCACCAAGGTCGGCAATTCAGGCAGGGTTGAAGGGGTGATGCCCAGTACCACTTCCACAGCTGGAGTTGAGGAGAGGATCCCATCAACGGCGGCCTGCCCGATCTTCGAAGAAATGTTGACGTACGGCCGGGAAGCGTGGTCCCGCTCACGCTTCAGGTAAAAGTCCATGATGCCGGGTTGCGCATCCATGATGATCAATTCGTTCGCCTTGCCGTGGACCACGGTTTCAGCGAAGGCTTCGTACTTGCTATTGTAGAAAAGATGATAGTGATCACGCATCGCTACCAACCCGTGAATGCCCGAACCCGCAAGCAGAATGATCATGGGAATGGCCAAGCGCTTTGCAACGCGCGGCAAACCATGCAGGGCGGCCAACAGGATGCAGGGGAATGAAAAGATGAGCATGCTGTATTGGAGCACCGGGGCTCGCCATACAGAATAGGCGTATCCGATGGCCAATGGTGCAATGCCCAGAAACAACAACAGCCAGGGAAGGGGTTCCCGCCAACGACGCATGCGCAGCGCGTTCCATGTGCTCCAAGCCACAAGAGCAATCAGAGCAATGGTCAGAGGCCAGGAATACATCACGATCCAGGCAGCATAATCCCGCAACCAGTGCGGTCCGGGTGGGACGAGCCATGCATCGAGGCCGCCAGCAGCGAATTGGTGCAATAGGATTGGGATGTTCGGGAGGTAGAGAACCGCGGCCGCGCCGCAGGCGAACACGTAGGAGATGCGTTGGTCCCTTCGCAACAGTGCGAACCCGCAGATCGCAACCAGTGCACCGAACATCAACGCGAAATGATGCGTGTACGCCGACAGCGCCTCAGCGAATACGAAGCCGACCAATGCGCCTTTCCGGTCGGTAGCCACATAAAAGGTTGTTCGATCCAGCAGCCACGCGCAGGTAAAGAAGCCGAACGCGTACGGCCGAGCGATCTGGGCATACATCACACTGTATTGCATGGTTGCGAGCAGTGCGACCACGATCAATGCTACGGTGGTGTTCGTCCAAGCAGAGGCTACACGATAGAGGAAGAACAGTGCAGCAAGACCCATGAGGATGAACGGCAACTTCACGCTGGTCTCGCTCATGCCGAAAGCCTGCGTCCAGAACCATTCGAACACTTGCACGCCCGGCGGGTGTGTGTCGCCTTCGATCACGCCCTTTTGGATCGTCTCGCCAAGCGTCGGATAGATCCGCAGCAATGCGCTCAGTTCATCGTGGGTGAAAGGGATGTTCGGCAGATCCCGGAAGCGCAGGATCGCCGCCACCACCATCAACAAGCCGAACGTCCAACGTTCCCATCGTTCACCGGGAAGCCATGAAGAGCAGGCTTTGCCGAACCGATCGCGCCTGTGCAGTGCCCCGGTCTTCATCCTTGAATGCTCTGCGGTGAACCTCGGTCAGCCCTCCCTGTCCATCTCCCGCTGCACGTCGCGTTCCTTGATGCTCTCGCGTTTGTCGTGGAGCTTTTTGCCTTTGGCCAAAGCGATCTGCAGCTTGGCGAAACCGTTCTTGGCGATGAACATGCGCAACGGGATGATGGTGATGCCTTGGTCGCGCAGCTTCTTCTTCAGTTTCTCCAGTTCCGCTCCGTGCAGCAAGAGCTTGCGATCGCGTTTTGGTTCGTGCACGAAGTGGACGTTCGTGCCGTACGGGTTGATCTGCATGTTGCGCACGACCAGATCATTGCCGTTGAAGACACAGAACGCCTCATTGATGCTGGCACCACCGGCTCTGATGCTCTTTATCTCGCTGCCCATGAGCACCATGCCGCATTCGTAGGTGTCGAGCAGGTGGTACTCGAAAGATGCGCGGCGGTTCTTCGCCTCTACGATCGTGCTCACGCGGCGAAGGTCGCGCAACTCACCGCACGATGAGCACGGGCACGTTCACCTCGTGCCGCACGGCATCCACGGTTGCGCCGAAGAGGATGTCTTTGAGCCCGCGGTGCCCATGCGCGCCCATCACCAGCAGATCCGCGTTGGAATCGGCGACGGCCGAGGGGATCGCCTTGACGGCAGCGCCATAGCCGATCGTGAAGGAAGCCCTGTAGCCCATGTCGGCCAATTGGCGCACGTAGTCGTGCAGTCCATCAATATCGCTCTGGCTTTCCTGGTCGTCGGTAGCGGAGCCATGGTAACGCGCCACGGCGCTCTCGGTAACGTGCACCAGGATGTATGCTGCATCCTTGCCACCGAGTTCCTGGGCGGTACGGATCGCCTTGCGGTCCATGCTGCCGAAGTCGACCGTAACGCAGATCCGTTGGTAGGTTTTGGCGGTCGGGGCTTCAAGTGCTGTGGCAGTACCGTGTGGGGCGCGTTTCACAGGCTTGGCACGCCTGGCGATGTATGGGCTGAAGGTGACGTAGAGCAACAGGAGTACCGCAAGAGCTGCGAGCGGGTACGCGACGATCTCCACGATCCATGAGTTCTCCCCGGCACCTGTGATCCATCCACCGACCACCTGTACGACCAACCGTACGTTCAGCCCCACGATGATGATGGCGCTCAACCAGGCAAGCACGAGGAGCACGCCTTTGGTCGCGAACTCCTTCATGCGCTTCTTGTCGCTTGCGAAATGGATGAGCGGGATCACCGCAAAGCCCAATTGCAGGCTCAGTACCACTTGGCTGAACACCAACAACTGCCCCAACGACCCTTCACCGAAATAGAGGATGCAGAAGATCGCCGGAGTAATGGCGATAAGCCGGGTTATGAGCCGTCGCAGCCATGGGCGCAATCGCAGGTCGAGATAGCCTTCCATGACGATCTGCCCGGCGAGCGTACCCGTGATGGTGCTGCTTTGCCCGCTGCCGATCAGGGCAACGGCGAAAAGGATGGGAGAGAGAGTGCCGAAGAGGCCGGTCAAGAGCAGGTGGGCATCCTCGATGCTTTCCACGTTGGTGTTACCGTGCTCGTGGAAGGCGGCCGCAGCGAGGATCAGGATCGCGCTATTGACCAGGAACGCGATGTTGAGCGCGACGCCCGTATCGATCGTGTTGTAACGGATGGCCTGCTTGATGCCTGCGCTGCTGCTGCGATCGATGCGGCGCGTTTGCACCAGCGCACTATGCAGGTAGAGGTTGTGCGGCATGACAGTGGCACCGATGATGCCGATGGCCAGGTACAACGCGTTCCCCGAAAGGGCGCCTGGCACATAACCGCCCATCACCTCAATGAACGCGGGCTGGGCAATGAGCATCTGCACCAGGAACGAGAGCCCGATGATCGCCACGATGCTCACGATGATGCGCTCCATCAGCCGAATGCCGCGCTGCATGAGGAAGAGGATGAGGAAGGTGTCGAGCGCCGTGATCAGCACGCCGTACAGCACCGGGATATCGAAAAGCAGATGCAGGCCAATGGCCATGCCCACGACTTCCGCCAGGTCGCAGGCGGCGATGGCGATCTCCGCCAACACGTACAACGGGATATTGATGAAAGTGGGGTAGGCCTGCCGGTTGGCCTGCGCCAGGTCCACCCCGCGCACCACGCCCAACTTGATGCACAAGGTCTGCAGCAACAACGCCATGAGGTTGCTCATGAGCAGCACCCACAGCAGGTTGTAGCCGAACGCGCTGCCCCCCGCGATGTCCGTGGCCCAGTTGCCGGGGTCCATGTAGCCCACGCTCACCAGGTAGGCCGGGCCCATGAAAGCGGCCAGTTGCTTCCACCGGCCTCGGAGCGCAGGGATCTGGACACTCTCGTGTACCTCGCTCAACGACTTCGAACGTTCCCCTTGCTTCATCGGATCAGGATGTGTTCGGCCGTGGCGTGGCTCAGTTGAATGGTACGGCCATCGCCGGTTTTCACGTTCAGCGATCCATCGAAGGCGTTGCGTGCGATCACCTGCAGTTTGGCACCGATGCCCAACTGCTGCTCGCTGAGGAAGCGGAGGAAGTCGCGGCTGTGCTCACCGACACCGGCCACGGTGGCTTTCGCACCCACGGCCAACGCCGCGAGCGCCTTGAAGGGTGCGGCTTTCAAGGCCCCGTTCTTCGCCGGAATGGGATCGCCGTGCGGGTCGAAGTGTGGATGGCCGAGGAATTCGTCGAGCTTGTCCACCAGCTTGCTGCTTTGGATATGCTCCAATTGCTCGGCCACCTCGTGCACCTCATCCCAACCGAAGCCGAGGTGCTGGACCAGGAAGGTCTCCCAAAGGCGATGCTTGCGCACGAGCGCCACGGCCTGCTCGCGCCCTTTGCGCGTGAGCGTTACCCCCTTGTAAGGCTGGTAGTTCAAGAGGCCTTTCTCGTTCAGCTTCTGCAGCATCACGGTAACGCTGCTGGCCTTGGTGCTCAGGCGTTCGGCGATGGCGTTGGTACTGGCAATGCCGTCCTCCAACAAGCGGTGGACGGCTTTCAAATGGTCCTCTTCGGCGCGGGTCAGCATGGATCGTTCAAAAGTGAGGCGAATATAGATGTATATTTAGACGCGTCTAATATTTGGATTAGATTCGGCGCGTCATGATCAAGAACTTCCCCTGCCGATCACTGCCCCTCTACTGTGCGCTCGTGCTTGGTAGCTGTAGCAAGCTGATGCCCGAGGCTCCTGCCGATGATGCCTTGCTCGATGGACCCGTCGAGGGCTTAAGCAGTGCCGAGCTCCAGCGTTTCCTGGCCGGTGATGTAGCCTTCAACGATGTCATCTTCAGCAGCGCCACAGGTCTGGGGCCCCTCTTCGTTGCACCTTCCTGCGGCAGCTGCCATGCTG
>JBATMK010000158.1:0-14420 GCA_049289815.1 Flavobacteriales bacterium | reverse complement strand
CCGACCGCTGTGCGGAACGCCCAACTACCATGAGGCACTGGCCGCAAGCCACTGACTTGGCTCATAGCCGTCTATCCTGAAGCGAACTCAACACCGAGAGGAACCATGATCGGAACCAAATACTTGTTGGCGGCTGGGTTGGTGGTTTGTGTTGGCGTGATGAGGGCGCAGCAGGGATCAAACGATGTCTCCTTCAATCCGGATGATCAAGGTTTCGGCCTTGGGACCGGTGCGGACTATAATGGGGTCTCTACGACCGTCGTCCAGCCAGATGGCAAGATCATCATCGGGGGTGGCTTTTTTTCCTATAACGGCGTACCGCACTACTACATCGCGCGCTTGAACGCCGATGGAACCGTGGACGCCACCTTCGGTACTGGTGCAGGAGCGAACCAAGCGGTTCATGCGGTCGCTATCCAACCCGATGGCAAGATCATTATTGGCGGGGTCTTCACCACATACGACGGAGCAGCCAGCGCGCGCGTGGCACGCTTGAACGACAATGGCAGCTTGGATAACGCGTTCGATCCGGGTACGGGGCTGGATGATGCAGTGCGATCGATCGCGATCCAAGCAGATGGCAAGATCCTTCTTGGTGGGGAATTCACGACGTACAATGGGGTCGGTAGGAGCGGCATTGCACGCTTGAACACGGATGGCTCGCTGGATGCAGGGTTCAACCCCGGAACAGGAGTGACCCTACCGGATGTCAAAGCCATTGTTGTACAGCCCGATGGCAAGATCTTGATCGGTGGTCAATTCAGCAGTTACAATGGCACTGCACGCAATGGCGTTGCAAGGTTGAACACGGACGGAAGCGTGGACACCGGTTTCAATCCGGGGACAGGGGTGAACGGCGGTGAGGTTTTTTCGATCCAACTTCAGCCGGACGGCAAGGTCATACTTGGCGGGAGCTTTGCCACCTTCAATGGAACGAACCGGGATGACCGCGCACGGTTGAATGCCAACGGTACCTTGGACGTGGGGTTTGTGCCTGTGTACGTCCAAGGCAGCTACGTGCGATCCATCGCATTGCAACCGGATGGGAAGATCCTTGTTGGCGGTGGGAAGTTAGGCCCAGGGGCGTCGGTGATCCTGCACATCTCCCGTCTTAACGCTGATGGAAGCCTGGATGCCAGCTACGATCAGGTGACTGGCGCCCAGCGGAATTCCTGGGCCACCTCGCTGACTCTTCAAGCGGATGGCAAACTGGTGGTCGGAGGGGACTTCATCTGTTTTCCCGGCGTCGGGCACAGGTACATATCGCGTGTGAACGCTGATGGTGGCGCGGACATGAGTTTCAATCCTGGGCACGCAGCGAACCTGTATCTCAATACCACCGCCGTGGATGCCGATGGCAATATCCTCATCGGAGGCCGCTTCAGTGCGTTCGACGCCATCTGCCGCAACGGCACGGGAACCCTGGACACGGATGGCGCTTGGATGGGGACGTTCGAACCCGAACTGGATCCATTTTCCGAAGTGCACACGATCATTCCGCTGGCCTCCGGGAAGGTGTTCATCGGTGGGAGCTTCTCGATCGCCGGCAGCACTGGTGGTGGTTCCGGAACATGGTATGACATGGCTCGGTTAGAGCAGGATGGCCGGTTGGACACCTCCTTTCACAGCGGATTCACGAACGGCGGGTGGGTCTATGCAGCCGCTATGCTGCCCAATGGCAAGTTCATCGTTGCAGGGTATTTCACGAGCTATGGAGGCCAAAGCCGGAACCGCATATTCCGTATGGATGCGAATGGCAACTTGGATGCTGCGTTCGATCCCGGCACCGGGGCGAGCAGCGCCATCTATTCCATTGCCGTGCAACCGGATGGCAAGATCATTATCGGGGGATCCTTTACCAGCTACAACGGAACAGCGCGCAACCGCATAGCGCGCCTGAACAGCGACGGCAGCCTGGACAGTGGCTTCATCCCTGGCACGGGGGCGAGCAGCATCATTTACTCCGTTGCCCGTCAGCCCGATGGCAAGGTTGTCATTGGTGGCCAGTTCACCAGTTACAATGGCACCTCTCGAAACCGCATTGCACGCCTGAACGCCGATGGAAGTTTGGATGCAGGCTTCATCCCCGGCACAGGGATCGGTGGTACATCACCGTATGTCAATGCCGCTGTCTTTCAGGCCGACGGCAAGATCCTCATCGGAGGGCGGTTCACCAGCTACAACGGCACCCTGCGCAATTCCTTTGCGCGCCTGAACACCAATGGAAGTTTGGATGCCGGATTCAACACGGGAACCGGGGCGAACGGTCCTGTCAATTCCATCTCTCTTCAACCCGACGGCAATATCATCATCGGGGGGAACTTTACCAGCTACAACGGCACCGGCCGCAACCGTATCGCACGCATCAACGGCACTGCGCGCACCAGCATCAAACTGATGCTCGAAGGCCCCTACAGCGGTGGTATGATGACCGACGCGCTGCGCACACTCCCCTCCTTCCCGCTCACCGAACCTTTCAGTGCAATGGGTTATGCGGAAACGAGCTATGTGCCCGGTGCTTCGATCCCGGCAAGCTTGCTCAGCGTTACCGGCAGCAACGCCATTGTGGATTGGGTTTTGGTGGAGATGCGACCCGTCGCAACACCGAACGTGGTGGCTGCGTCACGTGCGGTGCTGCTGCAACGCGATGGCGATGTGGTGGATCTGGATGGTGTATCCACTGTGGGTTTCGCAGGTCTTGCCGCCGGCAGCTATTGTATTGCGGTGAAGCCGCGCACACACCTGCCCGTTATGCTCTCGACTTCCACACCGGTCATTTACGGCGATGCCATCGCAACGGCCGACTTCACCCTGCCGAGCACACAGGTGTACGATACCGATGCGCTCAAGAACATCGGCGGTGTGATGGTGCTGGCCACTGGCGATGCCGTCTTCAACGAGAACATCCAGTACACCGGCACCAACAACGATCGCGATCCGATCCTCACGCGGATCGGTGGTTCCGTGCCCACTGCAACGGCAAGCGGTTACTGGCCCGAGGATGTGAACATGGATGGCATTGTGAAGTACGTGGGCGCGAACAACGATCGCGATCCGATCCTGGTGAACGTTGGGGGCAGCACGCCCACGGCAGTGCGGCATGCGGAGCTGCCTTAGTGCTATGTCCGTCCAGCTCAGATCGCTTCCCCTCGACTGCGCTCGGGGCAGGCACTGTCAAAGCTCCTCGCGATGACGGGCAGCCGCGTCATCGTTTGAAGCGATCAAGCAGCCCTTAGTTTTGGATGGCTCCCCCAGCCATGTCCGTTCTCGTCCGGTCCGCTCTCCTATGCGCTGCCCTGCTGGTGGCGCAACTGGAAGCACGGCCGCAAACGATCTCCTGCCAGCAGCATCTTGCGCTCGCCAAGGACCTGCTCCCCCTTGATCCGGATTCAGCACTGGTGCATGCCTTGGCGGCCGAAAAGCAACTCGACGAACTGCGCACCAGCGAGGAAAAGGCCCGCGCGCTGATCCTGCTGGGCGATGCGCATTCCGGCCTGCGCGACCTGCCTGCCGCGTTGAGCGCCTACCAACGGGCGCAGCGGTTGGTGGAAACAGCGCTGGAGAAGGACGGCGGAGTTCCGCAGGACCTACTGACGCGCGCCGACATCCAAGCGAAGATCGGCTTGTTGCATTTCCAGCTGCGCAACTTGGACAAGAGCATCGCGTGCTACAACGAAGCGCTGCACATCCTGGATCAGGCAAAGGGGCTGGACACGGCCGACCTCGCACTGCGCAAGGTGCGCCTCTTCAACAACCTCGCGGGGGTCTATATCCAGCAAGAAGACTTCACCACCGCCCTGCCTTATTTCCAACAGGCCGTGGAGATGAACCGGCCGCTGAACGACAAGCGCAACGAGAGCACATTGAACAACAACATCGGCATCTGCCTGATGGAAATGGGCCAACATGAGAACGCCAACGAATACTTCCTGAAGTCGCTCGCGGTGCGCAAGGAGGCCGGCGATGCGCGCGGTCAGGCGCAGGTGCTGAACAACCTCGGCAAGAACCAGGTTTTCTTCGGTCGCTTCGATGCGGCGCGCGATCATTTCGAACAGGCCCTGGCGATCGGCCGCGCGATCGAGAGCCGCGAGTCGATGGTGATCTCCCTCGAGTCGCTTTCATCGATCTACGATACGCTGCGCAACTACGAAGCCGCCCTTGATGCGCACCGGGAGTTCAAGGCACTCAACGATAGCTTGTACAACGCCGACAGCCGGTTGACCATCGCACGCCTCGAAGAGGAATTCCGCCGCGACCAAGAGCGGGAGGCCTTCGCCGCGGAGGCCGAACGTAAGAACGCCGAAAGCGCCCGGCGGCAGGTGTGGAACATCGCCCTCGGCGGTGCGTTGTTCTTTCTCCTGCTGACCGGCTTCCTGGTCTTCAAGATCCTGCGCGCACGTGTGCGCACCAGCGTGCTCGAGCAGGAGAAACTCCGCCTGGAGAGCGAGAAGCTCGAAGCGGAGCAGGCCACATTGAGAGGCAACCTGGAGTTCAAGGACCGTGAGCTAACGGCCAACGCCTTGTTCCTGCTGAAGAAGAACGAGCTCATCGGCCACATCGCCGAACGTCTCCTGAAGGCGAAGCCCACCTTCCGGCAGGAGAACCAGCAGGTGATCCAGGAGATCGTGCGCGATCTGCACGCCAACCACGACGAGCAGAACTGGAAGGAGTTCGAGGCACACTTCACCCGCGTGCACAGCACCTTCTACCAGACGCTGCAGGTGCGCTTCCCCGCGCTCAGCCCGAACGAACGGAAGCTCTGTGCCTTCCTCCGGCTCAACCTGTCCACCAAGGACATTTCCGCCATCACCCAGCAGACGCTCAACAGCATCACCGTGGCCCGCTCGCGGCTGCGCAAGAAACTCGGGATCGAGGGCGAAGAGGTGAACCTCGTCGACTTCCTGCAATCGATCTGAGGCTTCCCGGCGTTTTTCATCAAGGCACTGCGCGTCACGCGGTTAACCCGCTCTGTAATGTGGATGTAAGGCGCCGACGCCGCTGCTGTGCAGTGGATGTTGGACCTGTTCCGGCACCAAGGATCCGGGGCGCGGACACTTTTGCCCCGTCATGCAACACAACACGACCGGTCCCGAACAGGAACCCCTTCCGCCAGCGGACGATCTCGATCGCCTGGAGCGGACCCTTCAGCGCTTGAAGGAAAAACAGGAAGCCTGGCGCAAGCTGCTGGAGAGCATCCAAGGAATGAAGGAAGGATCACAAGAGAAACCCGAATCCGAACAACCATCAACATCAACATGAAAATGAAACAACTCCCCTTCATCGGCGGACTCTGTCTGCTGCTGTCCACTTCCGCCCTGGCGCAGTCCGGCGCGCTCGATCCAACGTTCAACAGCGCCGGCTACGTGGTGCAACCCGTGAACGGGAAGGATGGCGTGCAGAAGATCCTGGTGCAGGACGACCAGAAGATCCTCTCCATCGGCATGAGCTGGGACGCCGGTTACACCGCTCGCGCCTATGTGTTCCGCTACAACCCCGACGGCACGCCTGACACGGGCTTCGGGAACAACGGCATGTTCATGCACGAACTGGACAACGAGGCCCTCCTCTATTCCGCCGTGATCACCGATGCGGGTAAGATCCTGCTGGTGGGCAGCACCACCGACTACCAGACCTACCGCATGATGCTGATCCAGCTCAACGCGGATGGAACGCTCGATGCCACCTTCGGCACCAATGGTGTTACACTGCAAAGCGTGAGCATGGTGGGGCCGAACGCCGAGGACATGGCCTTCGATGTGACGCTCGACGACATCGGCAATATCCTCGTCTGCGGATCTTCCTACGACACGAACTACGTCCGCCGCCCTGTTGTGGTGCGTTTCAGCCAGGACGGCCAACTGGACAACACCTTCGGTGTGAATGGCGTGGCCACGATCCCGGTGATGGCGGTGGGCGAGTCTGCGTTCAAAGGGGTGGTGGTGCAGCCGGATGGGAAGATCCTGGCAACGGGCTTCTTCGGCCAGACCGAACTGTGGTACCTCTTGCTCCTGGTGCGTTTCAACAGCGACGGAAGCCTGGACAACACCTTCAGCACCGATGGCATCATCAAGCACAACTACGGCAACGTGGACGATGAGGGTGAAGACCTGAAGCTGAATGCGGACGGTTCCATCCTGGTGGCCGGCATGACGGTAACGGCCACGTACAACTACAGCGCGCTGCTCATGAAGTTCACCCCCGATGGAGAGGTGGACATCACCTTCGGCAACGCCGGTGCGGTGGAGGAGGATCTCGACGATTACGATTATGCCGCCAACTTGGAGGTACAGGCCGATGGAAAGATCATCATGGCCGGAACATCCGGCGATGGGCCGCCCAACGGCTTCGACCTGGCCGTATGGAAGTACATGGCCGATGGAACACCGGACAACAGCTTCGGCACCAACGGGCTGGCCGTGCATGTGATCCCGGACTATTACACCATGATCTACGGCATGGCGGTGCAGGCCGATGGGAAGATCCTCATCGGTGGCCAGGCGCGCACCACGATCAACCAGAACTACTTCTTCACCGCGCGCCTGGAGAATGAGGTGATCAGCGGGATCGCCAGCATGCCTTCACCGACCGACGCAGTGGTATTCCCGAACCCCACATCATCCGGTTCCTTGGTGACGGTGCACATGGAAGGGCCGATCCAAGCCGCTGAGCGCATCGATCTGTACACGGCGGATGGTCGCCTGGCAAGCAGTTACACTGCACAACAGTTCGATCGCACTGCGGAAGGCGTGAGCCTCGAACTACCGGCCGGCCTCAACCCCGGCGTCTACCAAATGGTGCTGCAACAAGAGGGCAAGGGTTCCACATCGAGCATGCTCGTGATCGAGTAAGAAGAAGGAGCCGCCGGTTTCCTTGAGGGCGTTCCCGCCGGGCGCGTATCAATGCTCGAGCACGAGCAGCGGTATGCGGGTGTGCATGGCCAGGTGCTTGGCCACACTGCCGTGGAACAGGCCTTCGAGGAAACCGGTGTGGCGATGGAGCACCGCCACCAGATCCATGTTGTCGCGTTCGGCCACGTTGCTCAAGGCCAGCGCCACATCATCGCCTGTGGCGGAGGTGTAAGTATGCGGCACCAGGCCCAAGGTCTCATCATAGTCCGCGAGTACCAGCGGGTCGGGTTCCTCCGCTTCGCTCCGCAGCACGTGCGCAAGCGTGATGCTGGCTCCGGTTCGTTGTGCCAGTTGCACCAGCATGCGCAGGGCGAACGGCTCCACACGGACATGGTCATCCGCGAGCAGGATCCGTTGCAGCCCCGCGAAGTGCGCGTCCTTCGGCACGATGAGCACTGGTACGTTGCTCGTCTTGGCCACAGCGCCGGCACTGCTTCCGAACAAGTTGATCGCGGTAGTGCCCTGCGTTCCCATGACGATGATGTCAGCGCCCATCTCCTTGCATGCGCTGGCGAGCGAGCCGGTGAGCGGGCCGTAGATCACCTTGGTTGTCAACATGACATCGGCGCCACCCTTCAGCTTACGGAAGCGCTCAGCAAACCCGGCCAGGCCTTCCACGGAAGCGGCGTAGTTGGCGCTGGTCATGTCCACCATGGTCGCGTAACCGGGCACGGGGTCCATGTAGGAATGCACCAAGGTGAAGCTGTTGCCTGCGCTGCCGAACAGGTCGAGCGCGTATGCGCATGCATTCAGGGATCCACCGCTGAAGTCGGTGAGAAGGAGGATGTGCGCCATTCGGACGGGGAGGTTGGGTACGCAAACCTACAAGCGCCATCGGCCCGCATCCTTGACGGATGTCAGCCCGCCCCCATCTTCGCCCCCCCGATGAACGACCTGGACCTGATGCGGAGCCTGCGCCGCCTGCGCCGCACGGTGGACATGTTGCAAGCCGATCTGCGCCGCGACCACCTCAACAAGGAACTGCTGACGGAGATCGAGAAACACATGGATCATGGCATCGCCAGTGAGCCGCGTTGTGCCGGGCTTTCGGTTCGCGTGGATGCTGTACGCGAGAGCACCCTCACGCCCCGTCGCGAGCTGTGCTCCGACACGATCAAGGCGTGCGAGCAACTGAAGGTGGCGATCGATGGGCTGCTGAACGTGCTGGCCTGAGGCTACTGCCACAGTGAGTGCGTTACCGTCTTTCCTGTGCTGTTGTTCACGATCACGAGCAGGGGCTCGCTCAACTGGTCGGGGATCATGGGCCGCGTGCCGATGAAGACCATCGTCTCCTTGCCAGGCAGGATCTGCGACAGCTTGAACCGGTCGATCCCTGTATCGACTTTCCAGATGAACCTGCCTGCGGTGTCCACGCGCGCCACCACCACGGTGCCCTTCAAGCCGGGTACGGAGGTGAAGATCATCAGTGCGCCATCGGGATCGGCGAGGTGCAGCGGTTCTGAGTCCTCATCCACGCGCAGGAAAGCGGCGTTGAGGTAATGGGCACTGTCGAGCGGCGTCATGGAAATGATCCTCAACGATACGGGGCTGTCATCCCGGCCTTCAGCCGGGAGCGGATCGAGTACACCGCGATGGAATTGCCGCATCTCTTTTTTGTCGTCCGCGCGTTCGATGCGCCGCAGCCACGACTTCGGCTTGAAACCACGTTCCACCTCAGCAGGTGAATGCAGGCCGAGCCATTGCGTGGGTGATGTGAAGAGCCCCGAGCAGAGGTAGGCCGTCGGCTCTATATCGAATGGCCATGCGGCTTCGTCTTTCGTTGTTGCGGGCACCGCACGAAGCGTCTGCGGGTCCACGTCGACGCTTTGGCTCCGATCCCGTGCTGTGATCCGCAGCTTCCCGTTCATGACCATGGAGTGTGCGTCGTTCCACCAACTGGCGGCAGGGGTTGGGTTCACCTTCCGCAGGTCGTCTTCTGTGATGCGTTCACCGGTGCGCAAGTCCACGCCGCCGATGCCGTTCACATCGTACCACATGCTGCGCCCATCGCCGCCGAGGATCTTCCCCAGTGAGTAAGACCCCACCCGCAGCTTGCCGGTGACCGGGATCATCCGCGGCGCCGAACTCCCATCGGTGCTCACGAGGAAGAGCGACATGCGGTATTCGTCCTTCGAGTGATCGCGGTTGAGCGAGGGCGTGTACGGCACCAGGCTCTGGATCAAGGTTGCGACCATTTCGCCACTGCGCACCGACCTGCCGAAGGGGGTGCCTTTGCCCGGATCGATCACCAGCACAGTGTTCTTGAACCAGAACAAGGCGGCCACCACCAAGCCCCCGATCAGCACCACTACGCCGGCGATCACGCGCAGACGCCTATAACGGCCCATCCACGCAGCGGCCTCCGTTCTCTTTTCCTCATGTGTCTTTGCTCGGGGCTGCCGCACAGCGCCCGCCCGCAAGAGTATCGTCCCCTCCACCTCGTCGATCTCCGCGCTGCCGCCCGGTGCCTTCTGCCGGATCACCTCATCGGCAACGAAGCGCAGGATCTCCGCCTGGCGGCCTGCCATCCATGACGGCGGTGTTTTCCACGTGCGATCCGCCTGGATGATCGCGAGGACTTCGCCGCCTCCGAACTCCCAATAGAAGGACTGACCGTTCAGCGCCTCGCGATAGATCACGGAGCCTTCGCGGCCCTTCTCCACGATCTCTACCCGGCGGTCATTTGGAATGTTCATTCCTGTAAGGCTCAACGCAATGGCCAATAATACTGGTCACAACCCAGTACGCTCCACTCACTACCGAACCACCTTTACGCGTTGTTGAACGGACCGCCATCCATGCTGCGCCTGCTCTTGCACTTGCCCCTTCTCCTTCTCGCGTCCATAAGGATCGCCGCGCAGGATCCATCCTTCGTGTGGCACACCCCACGGACCGACTATCTCTTCACGGAGGAAGTTGAACCGGCCTATGTCCTTGGCAGCGACGTTGCATTGCGTGTGTCGCCGAAAATGGATGGAGCTTTGGTAACCGAACTTCCTGTTGGGACCAAGCTCTCCTTGGAAGAACGCGGGGCCGACACCTTGGTGCACAACGGCATCGGCAGCGCATGGTACCGCGTGAAGGCCGGCAAAGTCGAAGGTTGGATCTGGGGCGGCAACATCGCCCAGCGCACCTTCGGCAGCACCGCCGACCCGACAGTGAAATTCGTGGCAGGCATCGACCACATCGTGCCGTGCACGGCAGTGGACCGCATCGACTTCTCTTATCGGATCGTGGCCCTGCGGGAGGGCAGGGAATTGGACCGCATCGTCGTACGTTCCTTTTCCTGGTTCTTCGGCGAGGTGACGAACCACGGCGATCGTGGGCTGAAGAACGTGGATGATGTGATCACGGTGGAAGTTCCGTGCGTGGGAGGCTGTGGTTGCAGCGCGGGCGATGTCGTCATCTTCTGGAGCGGCGGAAAATTCCATCACGTCGCCGAGCTTACGGGTTCGCCTGACGTTGCCTACAGCACTGGAACGGACTTCATCTATCCCGCCGACATGGAAGGGCAGGCCGGTGTGATCATCCGGGTGAACAGGGACTATTCAGAGCCCACCGAGGTAGAGAAGGCGGTGATGAGGAAAGAGAACGAAGAGCTGGATGAGGCGGAAGGGTCCGAGGAGGCGGAAGGGTCCGAGGTGGTGGATGACCAACAGCACGGATACATCACGCGCTTCGTAACCCGCGAATACCTCTCATGGGATGGTAATGCGCTGGTTCCCAGCGGACGGCCTAGGGAGGAACGGCACTATCCCATGGCCGTGGACTGAGGGAAAGTCACGCTCCTTGGGCCCCTTAACAACGAATGTGAGTCCCGATGTGACTTATCAGCCAAGAACAGTCCTACTTCGCAGCCCCGTAACGGGTCAGATGGATATGAGCACAACGACAAAGCCGCGGAGGATCCTCTCATCAGGATTCATCAAGATGAAGGTGAAGGCGATCACGAACAGGACGGAGAAGAAGAAGGCCTGCGTGGCCTACCTGGCCGAGATGGCCGAACAGCGCGAGGAGCAGAAACGCACCCGCAGCACGGTGGAGGATACCGACGACACCATCCGCTTCCTGCAGATGGAACTCGAGCGCCTCAGCGATTGAGGTAGCAGGACCGCGGGTCGCAACACTTGCTTCGGCCCTGTGCGGCTGCATCGTCCCAACGACGATGCAGCACTTCCGTACACCACTCTTTCCTGCGCTCGCTGTCGCGGTGCTGGATCACGGAATCTGGTTGATGTACGGTCCCTTGCTGATCTCACATTGACCGCCCTTGGGGTTATGCGGTGAATTGTCCGCGTGCGATCTTCGCATACGATGTTCAATTTCCTCGAAGGCATACGGACGGATCCCCGGTTCTACCGCCAGCTGGTCTGCGACAACGAACTGCTTACGGAATACAACTGTCCGCTGGAGCAGCGCATGCAGGACCTCTGGAGCCACCAGAGCTACTTCGTCTTCGCGCTCGATGGCCGCAAGGTGTGGCACACCGCCCAAGGGGCGGTGGTGATGGACGCCGGTGACGCGGCCTTCGTACGCAAGGGCGCTGGCATCGTGGAGCAATACTTCGAGAAGCCGTTCTGCGTGCTGCTGTTCTTCATCGGCGACGACTTCATCCGCGCGACACTGCGCGACCACGGCCCCCAGCAGCAGCCCGGCACGGAACAGGCACCGCCCATGATCCGCCTCAACAGCGGTCCGCTCATGCAGGGTTTCGTGCACAGCATGCTGCCGCACTTCCGCCAGGCCGTGCCCGCGCCGACCGAACTGCTGCGCCTGAAGTTCAGCGAATTGTTGTTGACGGTGATGAACGATCCGGCCAACGCCACCCTGCTCACCTACTTCCGTTCGCTCTTGCGCGATCCCGTGCACGAACGTGTGCGCCGCGTGATGGAGGACAACTACTGCTTCAACCTGCAACTGGAGGAATATGCGCGGCTCAGCGGCCGCAGTCTCTCGGCCTTCAAGCGCGATTTCCAGGAGGTGTTCGGCGCGGCACCGGGCAAGTGGCTGCGCGAGCGACGGCTGGAACGGGCTCGTACCATGTTGGGCCCGGGCCGCTTGCAGGTGAGCGAAGTGGCCTTCCAGTGCGGCTTCGAGAACCTTTCGCATTTCAGCCGCGCGTTCAAGGAAATGTATGGGCACGCCCCCGCGCAGTTGCGCGAAGCGAAGGCCTGAACCGCACAGCACGATCGTTGGGCCATTGGGAAAAACAGCACCGCACGGGTACCTGGATCTTTGTCCCCATGAAACAACACGCACCATGGAAACCCTCAACGCCCCAGTGAACACTGCCTTCTCCGGCAGCATTCCCGAACAATACGATGCGCATCTGGGCCCGCTCTTCTTCGAGCCCTTCGCCTTGCACCTCGCCGCTCACATCGCCGGGCTCGCCCCCGGCAAGGTGCTGGAACTCGCCTGCGGCACCGGCCGCCTCACCCGCCACCTGGCCGAGCGCCTGCAGCCGGTGTCCAGCATCACCGCCTCCGATGTGAACCCCGCCATGCTCCAGTTCGCCCAGCGCGTCATCAACAGTGCGCGCATTGAGTGGAACGTGGTGGATGCCGTGGACCTCCCCTACCCCGATGCGTCCTTCGATCTCGTTGTTGCGCAGTTCGGTGTCATGTTCTACAGCGATCGCGTGAAGGCCTATCGTGAAGCGCTCCGCGTGCTGAAGCCCGGCGGTCGCCTGCTCTTCACCTGCTGGAACAAGCTGGAAGCGAATCCCACGGCCCGACTCACGCAGGAGGTCGTGCGCCGCTTCTTCCCCACCGACACACCCGCGTTCTACACCGTGCCCTTCTCGTATCACGACCGCGCGGTGATCCGCGAAGAGGTCCTGCTGGGTGGGTTCACACGCGTGGTTCTCGATCTGGCCGCGCTGACAGGTTACGCAGACCGCGCAGCCGACGCCGCGAAGGGATTGCTCGAGGGTTCGCCCATCCACACGGCCATCTTGGACCGCGACGCGGATGCCTTGCCGGCCATGCGCAAGATGCTGGGAACGGATCTCGCCGCAGCGTTCGGGGCAGTGGACCTGGCGGTGCCGCTCAGCGCATGGGTGGTGGAAGCCATCAAGGCCTAGGCATGGTCCAACGGGAATGTGCGGCGGGTGCGATGGCGCCCGCCGCACGTGTTGTTGGAGGTCGGAAGGGAAGCAATGCGTGGCCCGCTACTTGGCGCACCGCCGGCAAAACACCCATCATGAAGAAGATGCTTCCCACCGGCCTGCTGATCCTCGGCATCGCCATCATCGTCCTTGGCCTTATGCGCAAGGACGACGCGCAAGCCACCATCGACCTCGGAAAGACCGAGATCGATATCGGCAAGCCGGACAGCGCTTTCAACGGCTACTATATCGTGGGAGGCCTGGTGGCATTGGCCGGGGCGCTGTTCCTGGCGCGGGGCAGCAAGGCATAGCGCGCAGTGCGGTGCGGCATTTGACCCGGTTCCGGTGCCTTCACCAACACCCAGCCCATCATGGCGCGGCGCTCCTCCACCTTCCTTCTGCTCCTGGGTTCCGCGATCACAGCGCATGCGCAGTGCACCATCGACCTCCCGGACGACACTTTGAACCTCTACCTGGGGTATGAACCATTGGCCTGCGCCACCCTGGACCCCGACGTGAACGGTGCCCAACCGCACACCTTCGTGTGGAACAATGGCCTCACCAATGCAACCATACAGGTCTGTGCCACGGTGAGTGAATGGGTTTACGTGGCCTTGTTGGATGACACCCTTTGCTATGCGATCGACTCAGTGTTCGTGACGGCGGTGGATGCGCGTTGTGGCGACGAATGGGACAAGGTGCTGGTATGCCACAGCCCGCCGGGCAACCCGGCCGAGGCGCACACGCTGTGCATCGGCCCGAACGCAGTACCCGCGCACCTGGCCCATGGCTGCACGCTCGGCGACCGTGGCTACGCCATGAGCGTGGAACCTGCGGAGGGAACGCATGGCTACACCGTGCTGGTGAGCGCAGCACCCAATCCCATGAGCAGCAGCAGCACCTTGCGCGTGGTGAGCCTACAGGGTCAGCACGTCGTCGTGCGAGCGTTGGATCCCATGGGCCGCGTGATCAAGGTGCTGCTGGATGCCGACATGGCAACGAACGAGGACCGGATGATCCAAGTGGATGAAGGGATCTTCCCGCAAGGCACCACGGCCCTGTGGATCGAAAGCCGCGGAAAGTCGGAGCGGCGGGTGCAGCCATTGATGCTCGAACGTTAGGCCGGTCAACGCTACCGCCGGTCGCGTACAACGACAACCATTGCGCGACCAATGAAAGGCGTGGGCGATCACTGCACCAGCACCCTGCCGGTAGTAACGCTATCGCCGATGATCATCCGCATGGTGTACATGCCCGGTGCGCCGGACAGGTCCAGTTGGAGGACGGATCCCGTGATTACTCCGCGTTGCACAACCTTGCCCGCAAGGTCGATCACCTCGTAGGCTGAAGTTGCGGGAACCGCTCCACTGAAGCTCAGCAGAACCGGCCCGTTCGTGGGGTTCGGG
>JBATMK010000157.1:0-26342 GCA_049289815.1 Flavobacteriales bacterium | reverse complement strand
GCATGGGATCGTCCTGTGGCAATGGTTTGTAGATCACCTTCTGCTTGGTGCCCGTGAGCTTGATGATCTCCTCGGCGAACTGGCCGATGGTGATCTCGCTGGGATTGCCCACGTTCACAGGACCGGCGTAGTCGCTCATCAGCAACCGATAGATGCCCTCGATGAGATCGTCCACGTAGCAGAAGCTCCGCGTTTGGTCGCCTTTGCCGAAAACGGTGAGGTCTTCGCCGCGCAGGGCCTGGCCGATGAAGGCAGGCAGCACACGGCCGTCGTTCAAGCGCATGCGAGGTCCATAGGTATTGAAGATGCGCACCATCCGCGTCTCGAGGCCGTGATAGGTGTGGTAGGCCATGGTGATAGCTTCCTGGAAACGCTTGGCTTCATCGTACACGCCGCGCGGGCCGACGGTGTTCACATGGCCCCAATACTCTTCGGTCTGCGGATGCACTTGAGGATCGCCATACACCTCGCTGGTGCTGGCCACCAGGATGCGAGCGCCTTTTGCCTTGGCCAATCCCAGCAGGTTGTGCGTGCCCAACGAGCTAACCTTGAGCGTTTGGATCGGGATCTTCAGGTAGTCGATCGGCGAGGCCGGTGATGCGAAGTGCAGGATGTACTTCAGCGGCCCCGGCACATGCACGTACTTGCTCACGTCGTGGTGGTAGAACTCGAAGCCCTTCTTTCCGAACAGGTGCTCGATGTTCTTCAAACGGCCGGTGATGAGGTTGTCCATGGCCACCACTTCGAAGCCTTCGGCCATGAAGCGATCGCACAGGTGCGAACCAAGGAAACCGGCGGCACCGGTGATGAGGACGCGGTCCTTGCTCATGCTGTCACTTTGTTGCGGCCGATGCTCACGTACGCATAACCCTGCTCCTTCATCTGTTCCAGTTCGTACAGGTTGCGACCATCGAAGATCACCTTGTTCTTCAACAGGCTACCCACCCGCACGAAGTCCGGGTTGCGGAACTCGCTCCATTCGGTGCAGATGATGAGCGCATCGGCGTCCTTCAATGCCGCATACTCATCGGTGGCGAAAGCGATCGTGTCGCCGTTGAGCTTCTTCACGTTCGGCATGCCCTCGGGGTCGAAAGCCGTTACGGTCGCGCCCTCCTTGAGCAACGCCTCGATCATGTAAAGCGCCGGAGCTTCGCGGATATCATCCGTATCGGGCTTGAAGGCCAGGCCCCACATGGCGAAGTGCTTCCCTTTCAGCGAGCCGTTGAAGTGTTTCTTGATCTTGGGCATCAGCGCTGTCTTCTGGTGCTCGTTCACGTCCATCACGCTCTTGATGATGCGGAAGTCGTAGCCGACATCGCTGCCGCTTTTGGCCAGCGCCTGCACGTCCTTCGGGAAGCAAGATCCACCATAGCCGATGCCCGGGAACAGGAAGCGCTTGCCGATGCGGCTGTCGCTGCCCATGCCGATGCGCACCTTGTCCACGTCGGCACCCACGGCCTCGCAGAAGTTCGCGATCTCGTTCATGAAGGTGATCTTGGCAGCGAGGAAGGCGTTGGCCGCGTACTTGGTCAGCTCGGCGCTGCGCTCGTCCATGAAGATGATCGGGTTGCCCTGGCGCACGAAGGGCTTGTAGAGGTCCTCCATCAGCTTTTTCGCGCGTTCGCTGCTCGTACCTACAACGACACGGTCGGGCTTCAGGAAATCATCCACCGCAAAACCCTCGCGCAGGAATTCCGGATTGCTCACCACATCGAATTCCACGGTGGCGTGCTTCTTCACGGCAGCATGCACCTTTTCGGCCGTGCCAACAGGCACCGTGCTCTTGTCCACGATCACCTTGTAATCGGTCATGATCCTGCCCAGATCATCGGCAACGCCCAACACGTATTTCAGGTCGGCGCTGCCGTCCTCGCCGGGTGGCGTGGGCAGCGCAAGGAAAATGATCTGCGCGCCGTCGATGGCGCTCTTCAGGTCGGTGGTGAAGTGCAGGCGGCCCTGGCGGATGTTCCGTTCGAAGAGCACATCGAGGTGCGGTTCGTAGATGGGCACTTTGCCATCCTTCATCTTCTGCACCTTCTCCTTGTCGATGTCCACACAGATCACATGGTTGCCCGTTTCGGCGAAGCATGTGCCCGTGACCAGTCCTACGTATCCGGTGCCTACTACTGCGATGTTCATGTTGGGGGCGCGAGATCATGCGCCGTTATCGGCGCTGTTCCACTCGGTGGGGGGGTTGGTCGGGATGGGACAATGCGCGCATCGTCCTTACCAGGGGTATGACTTGACGGTACTGGTGATGTGTGCGAGTTGCTCGTGATCGAGCTCAGTGCTCATGGGCAGGCTCAGCACTTCGTGGGTCAACTGTTCGGTAACGGGCAACGAACCTTGCGGGAAGCGATCGCTCCTGTACGCGTTCTGCAGGTGGCAAGGGACGGGGTAGTAGATCATCGCCGGTACGCCGTTCACCTCGAGGTGCTTCTTCAGGGCATCGCGATGACCGCCGAGGATGCGCAGCGTGTATTGGTGGAACACGTGCGTGCTGTTAGGGCTTCGGGCCGGCGTCCTGATGCCGGGCATGCCGGCGAATGCTTTGTCGTAGTGATCGGCCACCGCGTTACGCGCTGCGGCGTACTCGTCCAGGTGCTTCAACTTGATGCGCAGCACCGCTGCCTGCAACGCGTCGAGGCGGCTGTTCACGCCCACCACTTCATGGTAGTAGCGCACATCGCTGCCGTGATTGCAAACACGGCGCAGCTTCTTCGCGATCCCGTCGTCGTTGGTGAAGAGCGCGCCGCCATCGCCGTAACAACCCAGGTTCTTGCTCGGGAAGAAGCTCGTCGAAGAGATATGCCCGATGGAACCGCTCTTCCGCTTTGCCCCATTTCCGGTGCCGTAATCCGCACCGATGGCCTGTGCATTGTCCTCGATCACGTACAACCCATGCTTGCTGGCGATGGACATGATCGCATCCATATCGGCCACCTGGCCGAAGAGATGCACCGGCACGATGGCCTTGGTCTTCGGGGTGATCTTGCGCTCGATATCCGCAGGGTCGAGGTTGAAGGTCCCGGGCAGCACATCGGCAAAAACAGGCACGATGCCCAAGAGCGCCACGACTTCCACCGTGGCCACGAACGTGAACGATGCCGTGATCACTTCATCGCCCGGCTTCAGGCCAAGGGCCATCATGGCGATCTGCAAGGCGTCCGTACCGTTGGCGCAGGCGATCGTATGCTTCACGCCCGTGTACGCGGCCAGTTCCTTTTCCAGCTCCTTCACCTCCGGCCCGCCGATGAAGGCAGTGGTCTGGATCACACGCTGCAACGCTGCGTCCACTTCCGGTTTGATCTTCTCGTACTGGCCGAGCAGGTCGACCATGTGTATCGGCTTCATGCGGGCTATCGTGTCCATGTGTCTGATCCCGATCGCATCGGGGTGCGAACGGCGGCGAAGATAACCGCGCCCACCAACGGCTTCCGCCGGGCCGGGAGCGGTCGTGCGCACGGCTGCCACACCGCTACATTCGCCCCGTTTTGCCACGCATTTCCGCATTCCTCCTCCTCGCGCTTTTCTGCGCAACGGCCCCGTGCTACGGGCAGAAGAGCCACCGGGATACATCGGTGGTGATGGTGCCCATCACGGTCACCTATGCGTACCAAGCCCCGAGCGGGGATATGGCCCTGCGCTTCGGCCCCAACAGCAACATCGGGCTTGAAGCATTCGTGAAGTTCAAGAGCAACTTTTTCATCGGTGCGCAGGGCGGGTTCATCTTCGGCGACAACGTTGAAGAGTATGGCCTGCTGGGCAACGTCCTGAACAGTGATGGATACATCCTGGACGCCGATGGCAAACAGGCAACGGTGCTCGTGTACGAACGAGGTTACCACGTCATGGGGATCATCGGCAAGGTCATTCCGGTGGTGGGACCCAACCCCAACAGCGGGATCATGGTGAAGGTCGGCGTGGGTTACCTGCGCCATAAGATCCGCATTGAAACGCAGAACAACGTGGTGCCGCAGCTCGAAGGCGACTACCTGGAAGGTTATGATCGGCTGTGCGCCGGACCGGCGGTTTCGCTGGCAGCTGGCTATCAGCACATCGGCAACCGCAGGTTCATCAACTTCCAGATCACCTTCGAAAGCCTGCTCGGCTTCACCGAACCATTGCGTGCCTACAACTTCGACACCGGCTATGCCGACGAGGGCACACGCTTCGATATGCTCAACAGCATCCGCCTGGGCTGGACCTTGCCGATCTTCCAGCGCACTGCCGACGATTTCTACATCTACTGATGCCCCTGCTGTACGACATCGCCACGGGCCTCTACCATGCGGGCATCCGTGCGGCAGCGCCGTTCAAGCCGAAGGCACGGCAATGGGTGGACGGGCGGGCCGGACTCTGGGAACGGCTTGAAGCAAAGCGCGATGCGTTGCGCGGCTGTCTGTGGATGCACTGCGCCAGCGTAGGTGAGTTCGAACAAGGGCGGCCCGTGCTGGAGGCGATCAAGAAGGCGCGACCGCAATTGCCGGTACTGCTCACGTTCTTCAGTCCGAGCGGATATGAGGCGCGAAAGGATTTCCCTCTCGCGACCCATGTGGAGTACCTGCCGCCGGATAGCGCTGGCAACGCAATGCGGTTCGTGCAGCTCGTGCAACCGAAAACAGTGGTCTTCATCAAGTACGAGTTCTGGTACCACCATTTGCATGCGCTGAAGAAAGCCGGTGTGCCCACGCATCTTGTGTCAGCGGTCTTCCGGGAAGGGCAGCCGTTCTTCCGGTGGTACGGCCGAGCATGGCGCCAGATGCTCGGTTGCTACACCCACATCTTCACGCAGGATGAAGTCTCGCGCGGCTTGTTGCTCAATATCGGCGTAAAGAACGTTTTGGTGAGCGGCGACACGCGTTTCGATCGGGTGAACGCCATCGCGCACGAGGCTGGGGACCTGCCGATCGCGAGCGCCTTCAAGGGAGGTCAACCAGCGATCGTTTGCGGAAGCACATGGCCCGAAGATGAAGCATTGCTCTTGGAGGCGTTCGCGCGACTTCTGCAGCCACTTAAGCTGATCATTGCGCCCCATGAGATGGACGAAGCGCAGCTGCGGAAGTTGGAGGAACGCTTTCTCAAACCCTTGGTGCGGTGGAGCGAACTGGAAGGGATCGATCCAACGAACATCGCTTCAACCCTCGGGCAGGAACGCAGCGGCACCTTGCTCGTTGATCGCATGGGTCTGCTCGCGCGTCTCTACGCGCATGGCGAGGTTGCCTATGTCGGAGGCGGTTTCGGGGATGGCATCCACAGCCTGCTGGAAGCCGCAGCCTGGGGCAAGCCTGTGATCTTCGGTCCGCGCCACATCAAGTTCGCCGAGGCGCGTGGACTGATCGAATGCGGCGGCGGCTTCGAGGTACGCGACGCCAGTGAGCTACAAAGCATCATCCACCGGCTCCTCTCCGAACCTGCTACACTGGCAAAAGCCTCGAACGCCGCGGGTGGATTCGTGCATCAACGCACGGGTGCGACGGTCGCGGTGATGAACCGATTACTGGGCTCGCTCTAACAAAGAGTTCAGGTACCAGTGCAACGCTGCGCGCGGCGTGTTCGTCAGGGTGACGGTCCCACCCTGAACCCCTTTTCCATGATCCACCCTTCCACCCTGCGTACCTGTGTTCTCCTTGCGGCCTCGGCATGCCTTGCGCGGGCAAGCGCCTCGCACCTGTGTGGTGGCGAGATCCTTTACACCCTTTCTCCCGGTGGTGTTTGCCAGTTGGAGGTGGACCTGTATGCGGCATCCACTTCGAACGGAAGCACGATCATCATTGACCCCGGCGATGGCAGCTTGGTCACGCTCGCGCTCACCGATATTGACACACTGCCGGGCTTTTGCTGCAACTACCGGTTGGAGTACACGGGTGTGCACACCTATGTGGCCAACGGGATCTACACCCTCCAGACCGAATTGTCCAACCGCTCAGCGGACCTGCTCAACATCCCGAACCCGACGAACCAGTCGCTGTGCCTCTCGGTGGTGATCAACGTACCCGACCTGAACACGTCGAACACGTCCGTGCGTTTCCTGGCACCGCAAACGGAAACGTACTATGTCGGCAACACGCTGGTGCATGCGGTGAACGCGTTCGATGCCGACGGGGACAGCCTGTCCTTCGACCTTGGCGTACCCACCGGGGCCAACTGCAGTCCCATGAACCCGTACTTCCTTCCGCATGAGGTTGGGGCCGGCAATGACACTTCGTGGATCGACACAGAGACCGGCACGTTCAGCTTCGAGGATCCTTGGATGCTGGGGGCGCATGTGCTCTTGATCCGATGCAGCGAATGGCGCAACGGAACGCTCATGGGCCAGGTACAGCGCGATATGAAGCTGTGCGTGAACAGCCTAACGGATGTGCCGACGATGACCAACACCACCGGGCCGATGCTCTCCGCGACATCCGTCAACGGCGTCTTCTTGATCGTGTCGCCCGCTGGCAGCAGTGCATCCGTGGACGTTTGCGATGCCGGCGGACGATCCGTGTGCCACTACCGATCTGCACCGGCGGACGAAATGCTGGACCTGCGCTCGTTGAAGCAGGGTGTGTACGTCGTGCGCTTCACCGACACCAGCCGGGCAACGCGTTCCCAGCGCGTGTTGCTCACTCCTTGACGATACGCTGCTGAACCACAGTGCCGGAAGCCGTCGTGATCCGGACCGAATAGATCCCGGGAAGCCACGCGCCCGTGGCGAAAGTGAATTCCCCGGAAAGGGATGATGTGGCAACGATGCGGCCCAAGGCATCGGTGCATTCCACAACGCCTGCGCCCCTCATCGCCTCCGGCAAACGCACGGTGAGGTGAGCGGCGCAAGGGTTGGGATACACGATCGTTCCGCTGGCCGTACCCTCCGTACCGCCAGCGCTCAACCCGCACGAGAGCGCATTGATGTATGCCCACATTTCGTTGTCGAACACGATAGGAACCAATGAAGTGCTGTCGGCGGAATTGCCCATGCGCACAACCACCAGCCCTTCGCTCGGCACCACGTGGATCTTCTGGTCGTTCTTCCCCAATGCCATGAACATGTCAGCCGGTGCATTGGGCACGATGCTGCCGGGGATCTGCAACTGCAGCCCGGGCACCATGAAGCTGGCTTGGCCGTTCAACCACGTGAGGTAACCATAACTCTCGTTCAGCGGCTGGCTCGTGGTGGTCATCGCGGTGAAGTAGGCTTGATCGTGCAGCAGCGTGTCGCTGGCCCAAACTCCCTGGTTCAAGAGCAAGTGACCGAAGCGCGCCATGGCCCGTGGCGTGCTGAAGAAGACATTGTTCCATCCGAGGTCCAACCATAACCCGCTCATGCCGATCCGTGATCCGACCTGTTGGTAGGTCCAGAGGTTCTCGTTCAGGCCGGTGGCGCTTTGCAAGACATCGCGCAACAGGGTGTATGGTGCATTGTGATAAGCCCAGCGCGCGCCGGGATCGGCCAGGTACACGAGGCAGTTCGGGTCGGTGCAATCGTTGTCGGGCTGCACACCATCATCCAAGCCGGTGCTCATCGTCAACTGGTGGCGCACGGTAATGGCCGCTTCCTGCACCGGTGAGCAAGTTGTCCATCCGGTTCCCAAGTACTGCGAAGTGGGATCGTTGATATCGAGGAAGCCTTGTTCCTGGGCCATGCCCACCAGGAACCCGGTGAGCGTTTTGCCGGCGCTGGCCCAATACCATGAGCTGTCCTGGGTGAAGGTTCCGAAGTACCTCTCCAACACGATCCGGCCATCCTTCAAGACCACGAAGCCCTTGGTGTTCTTCTGTTCAAGGAAGTCGTACAGCGAATCGATGCGGTGCTGGCACCAGCCCAATGAGGCTGGCGAAAGCGTATCCCATGCCGTACCAACGAGTGGTGGGAAGTACATGGTCTGCGCACTGGTGCTGAAGGCAACCGTGAGCAGTCCGACAAGGAAGGTGGAACGCATGGTGCGAAGTTCGTGTGCGGTTGACCGATGGACAATGGAAAGGTTTGGATCAAGACCCATCCACCTGCCACATCGGCCATAACAACGTCCCCGAACGATCCTCCCTACTTCCCAGCCGCCTTCACCAAGAGCAGCTGCATCGGTACTGCTTTGTTCGTACCGGGATTCTCCGCACCGAAGGCGACGTACTCGCCGTTGTTGATCCTGTACAGGCGATCTCCGAGGATCGCATCGAAGTACTCGCCGGTGCGCACGGTCTTGGTCTTGAACTTGCCTTGCTCGTCGAACGTGGTGAACGTCGTGAGCGCGCTGCGGATGTCTCTGGACTCGAGAGCCTGATCCTTCTTGCGCAGGTCCAAGTTGGCATCCTGGTCGAGCATCAGCATGAACAGCTGATCCTCGTACTGACCGGCCAGGACATGTCCAGCATCCGTATCCTCGCCCTTCATCTTGCGGGCAAAACGGGTCTGCCAGATCTGTGATCCGTCGGCGCCGAGGTTGAACGCGAAAACATCCTCGTTCATGCGGGTGGGCGTGATCGACTCGTAGCTCCGCTCGGTTGCGCTGCTGGGGATGGGCGGCCATTTCAGGTAGAAGTTCTCCGCCACCACATAGTAGCCCGCGCTCTTGGCAACCAGCGCATCGGTGTGCATGTCGTTCACCTTTCCGTCGGTCGCAAATACACTCGCCACCCCTTTGGGCACTTCGGTCATTCCCGGCGTGAAGGTGGTGAGGTAGATGCCCGGTGTCAGGTGCACGCGTTTGCTCTCGCTCACGCCGTAAACACCCGCGCAGGTCACAGTTCCATCTTTGTGGGGGATCATGCGCGCATCCACGGCGTACTGGCCTTCGGCCGGAGCCCAAGCCGTTTCCTTCACACCCTCTTCGGTGATCTGCACCACGCTCGAGGTATAGGTGTATTCGGCATTCCTGTACTTGAACTCGCCAACGCGTTGTGTCATCACCGCCGTGGCACGTCCGTCATTGTCGATCGCTGCCGCCAGCACCTGTGTGCTTGTTGCTTCCGCGGGGCTCTTCACCACTTCGAACCACAACAACTGCATGTCTTTGTCCAACGCGATGAACACGTGCTTGGTCCGCACTTCCTCGCCGATCAGTTCAGGTGTCCACGCGAGCAGCTTCGTGCTGTCGGGGCTCAACGCCGTCTTCAATCCGTAGGGGATGCCGTTCTGCGCATCGCGGAATTTCTTCGGCGGCTTGCGCATGTGCTCGAAGCGGCACAACTGAGTGAACGGTCCGTTGAGTTTGGTCAGGTCGGCGTCGAGCTGCGATACCAGCACCTGCACCGCTCCGTCGAGGGTATCGGTGCTCGTGGCAACGAGCATCAACTTGCCGCCCATGGGTTCCACCGCCTCCAGCGCAAGCTTCCACTTCCCGCCTTTCATGTTGGGTTCGATCTTGCGCAGCTCAAGCATCTTGTCGCGCTCGTACTGCTGCAGGATCGGAGGCAGGTCGATGAATTTCTCCGGACCTCTGCTGGCATCGTAGCCACGGAACACCATCACACCGCGCGGGCCGCTCTTGCACATACTTAAAGACGTGCGGTCATTGTCGGCGTTCAGGTTGAAGTCCATTTTGGCTTTCACCTTCAGCTCAGGAGCGGATTGGGCCTGGGTGGTGAGAGAGGCCAGGAAGGCGAGGAAGCTGACAAGGGAAGCGGGGGTGCGCATGCGTATTTCCATTGAAGGGGCGGCAAGTTAGCCGAAGGGTTCAGCCCGCATCAGGGAGCAGGCCGCGGGCCGTTAGCAAGCTCCGGGCCGCAGCATGGATCGCCTCGATCGAACGCTCATTTCCCAGCCCCTGACGCAGCGATGCATCGCCGGTGCTCTTGCTCAGTTTCCGGCCATCGGCAGTGGTGATAAGCTGGTGGTGCAGGAAACTGGCGCTGTGGAAGTCGCCCAAGTGCAGCAGGTCGGCAATGTGCATCTGGCAGGCCGTCGAAGGCAACAGGTCGTTGCCGCGGACGATGGTGTTGATGCGGAAGTGCACATCATCGGCCAGGGATGCGATCTGGTACGATGGCCTGGGTGGGACATTCCCGTGGGCCCGGGTGCGCACGATGGGATCGCCCATCACGCGTTCAAGGTCCAGGCTCTTCCTTCCCTCCCCGAGTTCCAGGAATCCTACTTGCTCAGCACCGTGAAGGTTCAAGCGCCAGGCGCTGGTGTCGTTGGTAAGTGGTTTCCCCAGCGCACGGCAGGTACCCGGGTAGCGGCCTTGCGGCGACACGGCTGCGACATCGCTCCGCGAACAATCGCAGGCATAAACGAGGTCCAGATCGCGCAATCGGCCAAGCACTTCCTGGTAAGCATCCACACGCACGTGCTGGCTCCATTCCTTGTGGAAGTCATCGGGGCCGGAAGGGCCTTCGTGCCACACGATACCCAGCTGGTCCAGCGTGCTGAAAATGTCCTCGATGTATTCCGGTCGCGTGCGCTCGGCATCGAGGTCGTCGATGCGGAGCAGCACATGACCATTGTTAGCCTGCGCCAATTGGTGGACCGCACTGAAATTGATCGCGTTGCCTTCGTGCAAGAACCCGCTCGGTGTTGGGGCAATGCGTGTGCGCAGGCCGGTCAACAGCAGTGCTTCAATGATCATATCGGTCCTGTTCAGGACTTCACCCCCGCCAGTTCACCAAGCTCGCCCATGATGCGTTTCGCCAGCGTATCGGCGGCCGCTGGGGTTCCGCTCTCGGCGTAGATGCGGATGATCGGCTCCGTATTGCTTCGGCGCAAGTGCACCCACTCGTTGCCGAACTCGATGCGCAGACCATCCACGGTGCTATGCGGCTGTTGCGCGTACCGCCGTTGCATCCCGTCCACGATCGCCTGCACATCCATCCCCACAGCCAGTTCCATCTTGTTCTTGCTGATGAAGTAATCCGGATAGCTGCGGCGCAACGCACTGCATGATCCGCCGCGCTTCGCCAACAGCGTAAGGAACAACGCGATCCCGGCCAGCGCATCACGGCCATAATGCAGTTCGCTCAGGATCACCCCGCCATTGCCTTCGCCACCGATCGGCGCATTCACCTTGCGCATCAGTTCCACCACGTTCACCTCACCCACCGCACTGGCATGGCGCTTCCGCCCGTGGCGTTCGGCAATGTCGTTCAGCGCGCGTGTGCTGCTGAGGTTGCTCACCGTATCGCCCGGCCGGGATGCAAGCACATGATCGGCACAAGCCACCAAGGTGTACTCCTCGCCGAAGAGGCTGCCGTCCTCACATACCAATGCGAGGCGATCAACATCGGGATCAACCGCGATGCCGAGATGCGCCTTCTTCCCGACCACTTCACTGCACAGATCCTTCAAGTGTTCGGGCAACGGCTCCGGGTTGTGCGGAAAACGGCCATCCGGAGTGCAATGGATGGCGACCACTTCCTCCACGCCCAGTGCCTTCAGCAACTCCGGAACCACCACGCCGCCCACCGAGTTCACCGCATCCACCACCACTTTGAAGCGTGCTTTCCTGATCGCTGCAACATCCACCAGATCCAACTTCAGCAGCATATCGATGTGCCTCTGCGTCCATCCTTCCATCATGCGCACGCTTCCCAACTCTTCCACCGGCGCGAACGTGTAGTCATCCGTTTCGCCCATGCGCAACACTTCCGCTCCTTCGGCCGCGCTGATGAACTCACCTTTCGTGTTCAACAGCTTCAAGGCATTCCATTGCGCAGGATTATGGCTGGCGGTAAGGATGATCCCGCCGGAAGCTTTTTCCCCGGGCACGGCCAATTCAACCGTTGGGGTTGTGGCCAGACCCAGATCGATCACATCGTATCCGAGACCGCAGAGCGTACCGCACACAAGGTCGCGCACCATGCCACCGCTCAAGCGCGCATCGCGACCAAGGACCATGCGCGGTCGTGCGCTGTCGGCATTGCGTTTCATCAACGTGCCGAACGCTGCCGTGTAACGCACGATGTCGAGTGGCGTGAGGCCTTCCCCTGGAGCACCGCCGATGGTGCCACGGATGCCGGAGATGGAGCGGATGAGGGTCATGGGGCGAAGGAAGGGAACAAAGTGTCAAGGCTCAAGGCTCAAGCTTCAAGTCACAAATGGGAGCTGTGCAGCGCGATCAAAGCTCCGACCCGGCCCAGCATTCTCTTTTGAAGCTTGAGACTTGGGACTTGAAGCTTGCTTTGGTCATCCACCCCGCACGGTTCATTTCCTGTGTCCTGGACCTTGCTGTTCGTCGGCACGCGTTCCAATACATTGGTGCGTCGTCTTCCACCTCCCCTACTTTCGCCCCCGCATGAACGAAGGCAAGAGCCCACGCAACGAACGCAGCGGCCACGCGATACAATGCGTGCAGCGCTACGAGAGCATGTTGCACCGCAACGAGAGATTGTTCTTCGATGTGGAGGAGTTCGAGATCATCATCGGCCATTACCTGGAGCAGAACGAATGGCGCCGCGCCAAGCAGGTGCTGGACCTGGCCGTTGAGCAACACCCCGGGAGCAACGACCTTCTCTTCTGCGAGGCGCAGGTGCTCATGGGCATGGGCAAGTTGAACCCGGCCCTCAGCGTGCTGGACCGCCTGGAGAAGATCGAACCGTTCAACGAGGACATCCCGATGAACAAGGCTGCGATCTTCAGCCAGCTGCGCGATCACCGCCGCTCCATCGAGCAGTACAAAAAGGCTCTGAAGCTGGCCGAGGAAGGTCACGACGAGATCCTGTTGGACCTCGCTTTCGAATACGAGAACATCGAGGCATTCGATGATGCCATCCAAGGTCTACTGCGCGCAGCCGACATCAACCCCGAGAACGATGCCGTGCTATACGAATTGGCGTATTGCTACGACCTGGCCGGACGCAACGACCAGAGCATCGTGTACTTCCGCCAGTTCACCGACAAGCATCCGTATGCTTTCGTGGCCTGGTACAATCTGGGCAACGCGCTGGCCATCGCCGACCGCCTCGACGACAGCAACGATGCACTGGACCTGAGCATCGCCATCGATGAGCGCTTCACGAGCGCTTACTTCAGCAAAGCCCGCAACCTGCTGATGATGGGCCGTTTCGATGAAGCGGTGCAGTGCTACCGCGAAACGCAGGAGTTCGACGGCCCGCAAGCCGTCACTTTCAGCTACATCGGTGAGTGCTTCGAGAAGATGGAGCGGTACCATGAGGCGCTGATCCATTACGATCAGTCACTGGCTCTGGATCCGAATTGGACCGATGCCTGGATCGGGCGCGGCGTTGTGAAGGATCTGCAAGGGCGTACCGCCGAAGCGATAAAGGACCTGGAGATCGCCACGCGCATCCAGCCCGATCACCCCGATGCATGGTACTACCTGGCCAACACATTGGGCCGTGGCGCGCAGTATGAGCGTTCGCTCGCGTGCTACACCAAATTGAACGCGCTCGATGCCGGGCACCTGGAGGGCTGGCTGGACCATGCCGACATGCTGCTGCACCTGAAAGGCCCCGATGCGGCGATGAAAAAGTTGAAGGAGGGCGAGATGGTGCACAAACTCACCAGCGCCTATCGCTTCCGCATGGTGAGCTACCTGCTCCGTTGCGGGCGCGAACAACAAGGATTGTTGGAGCTGGAAGAAGCTTTGATGAGCGATCCCAAAGGCCATCCGGCCCTCACCGAGCACTACCCCGAAGCGCTGACGTTGCCGCAAGTGGTGCACATCATCGGGCTATACGATAAATGAACTACAGCCTGTCGCACATCCCCGCGCGTGAAAAGAAGCCACGCGAGGAGGGGCTCACCATGGTGATGGACAAGGGCCTCAGCCTGCGGCAGGCGGAGGATCTCGTGGAAGGGTGCGGCCACCTCACCGATCTATTGAAGTTGGGTTTCGGCAGCAGTTACGTGATGCCGAAACTGAAAGAGAAGATCGCCCTTTACCACAAAGCCGACATCCGTGTCTACCTCGGGGGAACATTGTTCGAGGCCTTCGTGGCGCGCGGGCAGTTCAAGGATTACATGAAGTTGGTGGACGATCTCGGCCTGCAGCTCGCGGAGGTCAGCGACGGCAGCATCAGTATGCCCCACAAGGAGAAGTGCGAGTACATCAACAAGCTCGCTCGCAAGGTGACCGTACTGAGCGAAGTGGGCAGCAAGGAGGAAGGCATCCTGATCAGCCCCGCACGATGGGTGCGCATGATGCAGGATGAATTGAAGGCCGGCAGTTGGAAGGTGATCGCCGAGGCGCGCGAAAGCGGCACCGTGGGCATTTATCGTCCCAATGGGCATGCACACACGGCATTGGTGAACAAGATCATCGCCAAGGTCCCCATGAAGGATATCATCTGGGAAGCACCACGGAAGAACCAACAGGTCTGGTTCATCCAGCAGATGGGCCCCAATGTCAACCTCGGAAACATCGCTCCGGATGAGGTCATCGCACTGGAAACCCTGCGGCTCGGCCTGCGCGGCGATACCTTCTTCGACCATCTGCCGGAAAGCATGAGCGAAAAATTGAGGCAGACGAAGGACCCTTGAGAAGCTTCAGGTCCAAAGTCCCTGGCTCCAAGATCCAAGACCTGAGCGCCCAACAACCATCACCCTACAACCATCAACCGGCTCCTATCATGCAGGAGATAACCCCGAAAGAACTGGAGGCGATGAAGAAGGAGGGCAAGCCCTTCCAGCTCATCGATGTGCGGGAACCCTACGAAGTGGAGCTGTGCAGCATCGGCGGGGATCCGATCCCCATGGGCGAGATCGTGGAGCGGCTCGGCGAGGTGCGCAAGGACGTGCCCGTGGTGGTGCACTGCCGTAGCGGCGCGCGCAGCAGCGCGGTGATCAACGCGTTGGCCTCGCGCTATGGTTACACCAACCTCGTCAACCTGAAGGGCGGTATCCTGGCCTACGGCCGCGAAGTGGATAACAGCTTGAAGTGCGAGTAACATCATGATGGAATTCATCCAACCGCTGCTCGATCTGCTTTCGGACCCGAAGGCGACGATCGATGCCTTCATTGTTGCGCATGGGAACCTGGTGTACGCACTGCTCTTCGCCATCATTTTCGTGGAGACCGGCCTGGTGGTGATGCCCTTCCTGCCCGGGGATTCCTTGCTGTTCGTGGCGGGTTCGCTGGCGGCGGGTGCATCGCCCACGCTGAACATCTGGATCCTGTTCTTCCTGCTCTTCGCAGCCGCGGTGTTGGGCGATAACCTCAACTATTGGATCGGTCGCTTCTTCGGCCCACGCGTGGTGAAGTGGAAAACGTTCGGGCGGGACCTGGTGCAACAGAAGCACCTGGACAAGACCCACTCCTACTTCGAGAAGTACGGCGTGAAGACGATCATCATTGCCCGCTTCGTTCCCATCGTGCGCACGATCACACCATTTGTCGCGGGTATCGGCGCCATGAGCTACCGCAGGAAATTCCTGCCCTTCGATATCGCCGGAGGGGCCTTGTGGATCGGCACCATGCTCACCGCAGGCTACCTCATCGGCAATTCGGAGATCGTGCAGCACAACTTCAAGCTCGTAGTGATCGCCATCGTCTTCATCAGCGTGCTGCCGATGATCTTTGAATTCCTGCGTGCACGGGCGAAGAGGGGTGGCAATACATCGCGGCCATAGACGTTGAAGGCCGCGTGGATCATTACGGACTGATCGGTCATCCCGTGTCGCACAGCTTCAGTCAGCGGTACTTCACCGACATGTTCCAGCGCGACGGGATCGATGCGCGCTACGACCTCCACGACCTGCCCGATCTTTCGGCATTCCCTCGCCTGATCGCGGATGTACCTCGCCTGCGCGGATTGAACGTCACCATCCCGCACAAGCAAGCGGTCATCCCCCTGCTCCATGCGCTCGACAGCACCGCGCGCACCGTGGGCGCAGTGAACACCATCAGCATACGCGATGGTGCCCTCACCGGCCACAACACCGACGTGGAGGGGTTCCGCGCCCTGCTTTTACCACTCTTGGACGGCGCGCGGCCACGTGCATTGGTTCTGGGAAGCGGCGGTGCAAGTCGCGCCGTGGCCTTCG
Organism: Flavobacteriales bacterium; assembly: GCA_049289815.1. GTDB lineage: Bacteria > Bacteroidota > Bacteroidia > Flavobacteriales_F > PHOS-HE28 > PHOS-HE28. The sequence continues at coordinate 10,423 of JBATMK010000157.1, read as the reverse complement.
TGCTGCGCGAAAGCGGTATCAAGTTCCGCGTGGTGAGCCGTGATCGGATGCGTGGTGACCTCACCTACGACCTGGTGGATCCCATCGTCCTTCGGGTGTGCCCGCTGATCATCAACACAACGCCCGTAGGCCAGCATCCGAACGTGGACGAGGCGCCGCCCCTGCCGTACGGCTCAATTACTCCTGACCATCTCTTGATCGACCTGGTCTACAATCCCGAGCAGACGCTCTTCCTCAAGCACGGCCGGGAACACGGTGCGCGCATTTGCAACGGGTTGCCGATGTTGCACGCACAAGCCGAAGCCGCCTGGCGGATCTGGAACAGCTGAACCGCGCGCTCAGCGACAGGCCCGTACCACCATCACCACGATGCAGATGAGGAACAGGAAGATGCTGATGCGATTGATGCCATGCATGAACCGCAGGTTCACGTTCTCGTTGCTCTTCCCGAAGAGGGTGGCCGGGTTGAGATAGTGGAGCAGGCGCTTCAGGAACATGATGTTGCGTGTTGGTGCCCGAGGCGGGACTTGAACCCGCACGGCCCTTGCGGACCAAGGGATTTTAAGTCCCTCGTGTATACCATTTCACCACCCGGGCCATTGGGCAGGGCCGAAAATACCGATGCCTCCTTGGGGGAGGCATCGTGCTGAGCGAGAAACGGGACTCGAACCCGCGACCCCGACCTTGGCAAGGTCGTGCTCTACCAACTGAGCTACTCTCGCTTGGGGGCGCAAATATAGAAGCCCGTCTTTAGCTCGATCACCGGCCGGGAGACTTCTTCGCCGCGTGATCACGCCTTGCGCAGCTTGGGCTTCGGTGTCACCAACCGCTTGATCTCGTTCAGCTTCAGCAACGCTTCAACCGGTGTGAGGGTGTCGATGTCCAAGGCGGTGATCTCGCTGCGGATGCGCTCGAGCGCCGGGTCGTCCAACTGGAAGATGCTGAGCTGAAGCTCCTTGCCCAAGCCGGAGACATCGGTCTTCACCGTCGCCATCGACGGCCCTTCGCCGCTGGGTTGGAGTGTTTCCCCCAGATCCCCGGAATGACTTTGTTCCAAGTGCTTGAGGACTTTCTCGGCGCGCTGTACCACGCTTTTCGGCATGCCGGCCATCTGGGCCACATGGATCCCGAAACTGCGATCGGTACCACCGGGCAGGAGCTTGCGCAGGAAAAGCACCTTCCCCTCGGCCTCCCGCACGGCCACATGCGCGTTGCGGATGCGCGGGAATACCGCCGCCATCTCGTTCAGCTCGTGGTAGTGCGTAGCGAAGAGCGTGAGAGGCCTTCCCGCATGCCCTTGTAAATGTTCGGCAATGGCCCAGGCGATGCTGATCCCATCGTAGGTGCTGGTGCCCCGGCCTATCTCGTCCAAGAGCACCAAGCTGCGCTCGCTGAGATTGTTCAGGATGCTGGCGGTCTCATTCATCTCCACCATGAAGGTGCTCTCGCCGCTGCTCAGGTTGTCACTGGCACCTACCCGTGTAAAGACCCGGTCCACGAGTCCCAACCGCGCTGCCTTCGCCGGAACGAAACTGCCCATCTGGGCCATCAGCACGGTAAGTGCGGTCTGCCTCAACAGCGCCGATTTCCCGCTCATGTTCGGCCCCGTGATCATCAGCACCTGGCGTTCGTCGCCGTCCAGTTGCATGTCGTTCGGCACGTAGGTCTCGCCGGGAGGCAACTGCTGTTCGATCACGGCGTGCCTGCCCGCGCGCACGTCAATGATGTCGTCCGAAACCATCTGAGGACGGCAATAGCCCCAAGCGCGGGCATTCTCCCCGAAGGCGAGCAGCACGTCCAGCTCGCTCACCACCATCGCCAAGCTGCGCAGCGCATGCATCTCTGCGCATACCGCCCCCACCAGATCCTGGAACAAGCCGGCCTCTAGCGCCAAGGTACGTTCCTCGGCACTGAGGATGCGCTCCTCCAACTGCTTCAACTCCTCTGTGACATAGCGCTCGGCACCGGTGAGGGTCTGCTTGCGCGTCCACTCCGGCGGCACCTTGCCCTTGTGCGTGTTGCGCACCTCCAGATAGTAGCCGAAGACGTTGTTGTAACCCACCTTCAGGGAGGCGATGCCGGTGCGATGGCTCTCGCTGGCTTGTATCCCGAGCAACAACTCCTTGGCATGCGTGGCAACGTGGCGCAGTTCATCCAGCTCGGAACTGATGCCGCTCTTGATGGCACCACCCCGCTGCACGTTCACTGGTGCCTGCGGCTCAAGCGTGCTCGCGATCCGATCGGCCAATGGCAACGGAACCCGCATGCGATCGGCCAGAACAGTCAGGGCCGGTGGCCCAGCGGACAACTTGATACGGCAGGCTTCGGCAGACGCCAACGCCCGCTGCAAATGCAACATCTCGCGCGGATGGATGCGGCCCACGGCTGCACGGCCAACCATCCGTTCCAGATCGCCGATGGCGCGCAGATCGGGATCCAATGCTTCACCAACACCCGGTGTTTCCAGGAAGCCCTGCACCTTGTCCAACCGGGAATTGATGGCATCCGCATCAAGGAGCGGGAACAGCAACCAACGCCGCAACATGCGCGCGCCCATGGGCGTGAGGCAGCGGTCCATGGCATCGAACAGCGTTCGCCCACCTTCGTTCGCGGGAGCCACCAGTTCGAGGTTGCGAACAGTGAAGCGATCCAACCAGACATGGCCATGGGCTTCGATGCGCGCCATGCCGTTGAGGTGCGCGAGCTTGTCGTGCTTGGTTTCGCCCAAGTAGTGGAGCACTGCACCCGCGGCGCATTGAGCAAGCACCATCTCATCCGTTCCGAAACCCTTTAGCGTGCTGGTGCCGAACTGGCGCAGCAATCGTTCCCGCGCGAAGTCGTGTGCGAATGCCCAATCATCCAAGCCGAACGAATGGAAGTCGCCCGTCCATTTGCCGAGTTCGATGCTGTCGTGACCTTTCGGGAAGAGCAGTTCGCTCGGCGCGTGGGCTTCCAGGAATTTGCCGGCCTCCGCCGCATCGCCTTCCCCCAATAGGAACTCGCCCGTGGTGACGTCCAGGAAGGCGACCCCGAAACGTGCGGGACCCTTCCCCTTCGGGGCTTTGCCAACGGCAACAGCCGCCAACCAATTGTTGGAACGCTGGTCCACCACACGTTCATTGAAGGCCACACCGGGAGTAACCACCTCCGTGACCCCGCGCTTCACAATGGTCTTGGTGAGCTTCGGGTCTTCGAGTTGATCGCAGATGGCCACACGGTGACCTGCCCTCACCAACCGGGGGAGGTAGCTTTCGATGCTGTGGTGCGGGAAACCCGCCAGATCCATGGATGCCGCCGCCCCGTTGTTCCGTTTGGTGAGGGTGATGCCCAGCACCCGCGATGCGATGCGCGCATCCTCACCGAAGGTCTCGTAGAAGTCGCCAATGCGGAACAGCAGCAGGGCATCGGGGAACTGTGCCTTGATGCGGGCGTACTGCTGCATCAAGGGCGTTTCGCTCCCTGAACCCGACTTGGCGGCGCGGTTCTTCATGGTCCTGCCTTTCTTTGCCGACCGCGTCGCGGCAAGCCCGGAAAAGTAGCCCCGGCGCGGACTTCCGATCCCCCGCTGACCATCACTGTTGCCAACAACTTACCGACATGCCCGCCAGCGACCGGAAGCTCACCTTGGATGAACTGGAACGCGTGGCACCGGGAACGTACAGCCAGCGGGATTTACGCCGCATCAGGCTGGTGCTGGACGATGTACGCAGCCGCCACAATGTGGGCAGCATGTTCCGTACTGCTGATGCCTTCGGCATCGAAGGGTTGGTGCTCTGCGGCTTCACACCCCGACCACCGCATCGCGAGATCGAAAAGACGGCGTTGGGTGCTACCCTTTCGGTACCCTGGACACACGCCCCCGACATCTTGACGGCGATCGACGTTCTGAAGGGGGAGGGTTACCGGATCATCGCTGTGGAACAGACCGCACAGGCTATTCCATTGGGCGCCTTCAAACCCGAGGCCCATGGCCCGCTGGCCCTGGTCATGGGCAACGAATTGAACGGCGTGAACGAGGCAGTTGTTCTCCGGGCGGATGCCTGTATCGCCATACCCCAGCACGGCAGCAAACACTCGCTCAACGTTTCGGTGTGCGCAGGGGTGGTGCTGTGGCATCTGACTTCCGCCGGAACCCCGCTGTATCCTACGGGTCCATTGCCCCGTTGAAAGGCAACCTTTCGTGGAAGCAGGGGTCTTGGTCTATGTGCGATCGGGCTACCAGAAAGCACCTTGGCCCACCCCTGCTGGGATGGACCTCTATATTTGAACACCACCGGGATCCCCTGATGAACCAACACTACCGCCGTTCCGTCCTGCTGCCTGTCCTGTTCTGCCTTGTGGCCACCACGGCCAGTGCGCAGTACTTCCGGAGCAGCAATTATTGGAAGACCCACCGGAACGAGTGGGGTATCGGCATGGGTGTAAGCAACTTCCTTGGCGAGTTGGGTGGTCGTAACCAGATCGGTAGCCCTTTCGTGTGGGACCTGGAGTTCAGCCAGACCAAACCTGCGATCAACATCTGCCACAAGTATTTCCTGCGCGAACGCATCAGCTGGCGTAACGGCCTTACGTACGGGGTGCTCAGCGGCAACGATAACCTCACCACCGAAGCGTTCAGACACAACCGGAACATGCAGTTCCGCAGCGACGTGTTCGAGTTCTCCAGCGTGCTGGAATACCACTTCTATAAGGAGCAGCTCGGCCACATCTACGACCTACGCGGTGTGAAGGGTGTGAAGAGCAAGCGCGTTGGGCTGTACGTCTTCGCCGGTATCGGTGGTTTCTATTTCAACCCGAAGGCCCAGGTGAACAACGGGTACGTGGCGCTGAAGCCGTTGCACACAGAAGGACAGGGCCTGCCAGGAGGTCCGGAGGAGTATAACCTCATCGGTTTCTGCGTACCCATGGGCGTGGGCATCCGCAAGGCCCTCAGCAAGCAGTGGAGCGCCGGACTCGAATTGCAGTACACCATGACCTTCACCGACTACATCGATGATGTAAGCGGGGTGTATTACGACCCGGTGGAGCTCCGCAATAACTATGGTGATCTGTCGGCCTACTTGTCCAATCCCAGCCTGCACGAGTTGGAGAACAACCCTGAATATGGTTACGACCCGACCGAGACGAACATGCAGCGTGGCGATAGCAAGGACAACGATGCGTATCTCTTCCTGAAGGTGCAGTTCCACTATAAGGTGTACAAGTACCGTACGCAGGGCGGCAAGAAGTACCGCACCCGCATCCGCCGCCAGAAGATCGTGTTCTAGGCACGCCTGCCATCCATTTGCGAAGGGGTCCAGCGGGACCCCTTCGTGCTTTTGCGCTCTGATACGGACAGGTCACGTTGCCTAAGGTGCCTGTTCAACGCCGTGCTTGACATTGGTCGTAACGGTTTCCATCGTCCAAGGAACCCGGAGCCGGAACGGTTCCTTTCGATGGGCGCATTGCGCCAGCGCGCATATGGCACAGGATGATGGCAGGCATGGATCCATGTGGATGAACAACTCCACTTCGCGCCCGATCCGCCCGGTGACCAATCGATCGATCGCCGTGATCTCATCATGCGCCTGCTCCAATGAGTAGTACCATGGCAATGTCACGTGGCAATCGATGTGCAGCACCGGGCCGTACTTGATCATCCGGAAATTGTGGAGGTCGACCCAGGGCGGTTGGCGGTTCGCCTCCAACAAACCCGCCACGGACGATGCAAGCCCAAGGTCCGCTTCATCCATGATCCCCGCCACCGATCGCCGGAACACCCTGGATCCGGTGAACATGATGTAACAGGCGAACACGATCGCGAACAATTGATCGAGCCACAACAGGCCGCTGAAGTGGATCAGCACCAACCCGACGATCATGGCTGCTGTGCTCCAGGCATCGCTCAAGAGATGCGTCCCGCTTGCCTCCATGGTGATGGAATGTGCCTGCTTACCCCGGCGCTTGAGGATGAGCCCCATCGCCAGGTTGAGGCCGCCCGCAACAATGGCCAGGACGATGCCGATGTCCAGATCATGCAGTTCCTCGTGCGACAACAACGCCTGCACCGCACGCCAGATGATCACCAACCCTGCGAGAACGACCAGACCGCCCTCGATGCCGGCAGAGATGAATTCCACCTTGCCATGGCCGTATGGATGATCCCGGTCGCGTGGCTTGGCCGCAAGCACAAGACTGTACAACGCAAAGGCCCCCGCCACCACGTTGACGATGCTCTCCAGCGCATCGCTCAGGATCGTATTGCTGTGCGTCAGCCGCCATGCCAGGAACTTGATCGCCATGAGCACGATACCCGCACACAGTACCAACACCTGCAACCGGATGTTCCCCTTCACTGCCGCCATGGGCCAAGTTTAAGCCAGCCGTTCAACGCCATTGAACGCAGAAGCCCCCGGCCTTGGCCGGGGGCTTCCCATTATTCGATGCTTTGGTTCCTTAGATCCCCAAGTTGTCCTTGAAGGCGCGGAATTCGAGGTCCTTCTTGGCCTTGGCAGCGTAGTCGGGGTTCTTGGCCACGGCCTGTGCAAGATGGTTGCGCACCATATCGCCGTTGTTCTGGCGGGCACCGATAATGGCCATAAGGTAGTGGCTGGTAGCGCTGTCCTTGTCCGATGCTGCTTCCAGGATGCGCTGTGCGCCAGCGGCATCGCCGGCGAGAACTTTGGCCAGCGCAGCGTTCATGCTGTTGGTGCTGCCGAAGTTCGAGCTCGCGCTGCCGTAGTTGCCATTCTGGATGTCGATGAGACCCATGTTGTAGGACACGTCAGGACCGGCGGCCGTGGCCTTCTTCAACATCTCCATCGCCTTCTTGCGATCGCCCTTCTGGCGGGCGATCACCGCCAGGTTGTTGGTGCTCACCGGATTGTCCGTGATGCTATTGGCCTTCTGGAAGCTGGCTTCTGCATCGGCCATACGGTTCTGCATGAAGTGGATGGTACCGGCATTGTTGGATCCGCGCCAGTCGCCGGCATGCACACGCTCGCACTCTTTATAGATGCGCAGCTTCTCGTTCATGTCGGTGGTGAGGGTGGCGGCATACAGCAGTTCCTCGGCGTTCAGGCTGTCGGGCATGCTGCGGCTCATGGTGGTCAGCTCTTCATCGCTGTAGCCCACCTTATCGTAGTTCACCACGATCTCCGTGCGGCGCAGGGCCGGGAGGATGTCCTCCGCGATCTCCTTGTAAGTGGCCGCCATGTCCTTGATCTGCGCTTCGCGCTTCTGGACATCGGGCTCCATCTGCATCACGCGCAGCACCAGGTCCTTATCGGCGAAGGTGCTGGCCTGCATGGCCACTTTGAAACCTTCCCAGTCCTCGCCGTTCGCGTTGAGGATGTACAGTGAATCGTTCTTGCCCGCTGCGATCTTGCTGGCGTTGAGGGTCTGTTTCAACCACGCCTTACCGGTTGCGGCACGATCATCGGCCAGGTTCGCGTTCATCTGGATCTCGCCTTCCGGGCTCGCCCATGCATCGAAGGTGGCGGGCTTGAACGCGATGCGTTCGTTCTTGGCAACGCTCTTGATCCACTTGGACAGGTCCTTGATGTCGGCATCGCCCAACTCGCTGGAGCGCACATTGCTGGAGGCCACCAAGTAGTTCAACTGCGCGTTGGCGGTGTGGCTGGTCACGCGCTGGAAGGCGTCCGCACCGATGATCACCTTGTCATCGCTCACCATCAGGTATGGGGTGGTGATCACACCGTCGGCGAGCTTCACCTCATCGAAGGGCTTCTCTTTCTTGCCCTGTTTGCCGAGGATGCGCACTTTCAGTTCGCTCACCTCCATGGCTGGAGCGTAGGCGATCTTGCTGGTGTAGGTGAAGTCCTTGCCCGTCTCGTACGGGATCACCGTGCAGTTGCTGGCGGCCTTCTCCCCTTGGAAGCACACCATCTTGTACGGCGTTTCGCCACCGGTGTAGGTGAGCGTGGGCGTCAGTTCCACCGTGGCCTTCTTGTAGAAATACTTTCCAGGGAAATTGCCGCGGATATTGAGATCCACACTATCGCCTTGTACGATCAGCGGGTTCGGGTCCACTGAGTATTTCACGTTCTCGACGTACTTGTTCATCTTACCGATGCCGCCGCATCCGATGAGCATCAGAGCGGTGAAAGCCGTGGCCAGAGTGGCTTGCAGGTGCCGTTGTTCCATGTGGGTGGGAAAAGGTGCTTGAATTCGGCTGCAAGTATAACCGCAGACCCGCTGGACGGCAGCCGTTTCCGACGAACACTTGTCCACACCCGACGGGGAATTCACAAAGCGAGCACCGCGTGACGCTGCATTGCACTGTTGTCCATGGCTTCCAGCACGTGATCGAAGGCCTCCACGTCGTGCATCAGGTCGGTTTTCGACAGATCGATGATCAGCACCCGCGGACCGTTGAGCTTCTGAAGATGGTCCAGGTAACGCTCTTGCAATCGGGCCAGGTAATCCAACGGAATGCTCTGCTCGTAACTGCGGCCACGTTGTTGGATGCGCTCCTGTACCCGCTCCATGGGCAGGTGCAGGTACACGATCAACTCCGGTTGCGGCAGGTCGGTGTACATGATGGTGTACAGGTCGCGGAAGAGGGCGTATTCATCCGGAGGCAGCGTTACGCTCGCGAACACGAGTGATTTGCCGATGCTGTAATCCGCAATGGTGAGCGGGGTGAAGAGCTCACGCTCCGAAATGCGTTTCAACTGGTGGTAGCGCTGGGCCAGGAAACCCAGTTCCACCGCGAAGGCATAGCGTTCGGGATCATCGTAGAAGCGCGGCAGGAAGGGATTGTCGTCGAATTCCTCCAACACCAACCGCCCGTTGAAACGCTCGCACAATCGTCGTGCAAGGGTGGTCTTGCCCGCTCCGATCAAGCCTTCAATGGCGATGTAACTGTGGTGCATGCACGCAATGCTTCCGTGGCTGCAATGCTAACCGCCAGGAGCGTTCAGAACGAAGTGAAGAACCGGTAGTGGAAGATCCCGAAGAGCAACCACATGGTGCTGTTCACCACAACGATGGTGAGTACCGGCCCTACCAAAGCCCTGCCGGCTCCCATCAAGCCCCATGTGCGGAAGAAGCCCATGTACGAGAAGGTGAAATACCCGATCCAGAGAATGAAGTAGATGCCGATCCACGTGAACCAGAGATCGCCGTACCACCGCAACAACGGTGTGAAAACACAGAACAATAAGAGCGAAGCACCACGCAACAGGCCGTTCACCAACAGGTGTTCTGCGTAGTTGTATCCATATCCACGGTACAGCAACCAGGAGAAAAAGGCGTTCACCGGGATACTGCAGAAGAGAATGACGTTGAACCACCGGTTCATGAACCCGATGAACTGCCATTGATAGGCATCGATGGTCGCCGGGGCTTCGGAGGCGATCATGCCACCACGGGTACACGCCCAGAAATTCAAGGCGCTGCTCAGGCCCACCGCCAGCAGCACGAAACTCAGCGGGTTGCTGTAGCGTTTGCGCTTGCCTTCGACCATGTGCCTGCACACCATGGCCGGCCGCCTGAACAGGTTGCGGATCAGATTCGGAAGCCCCTCCTCCGCACTGGTCAGCTTCTGCCATACCTCCTGACCCAGAGTCCGCAGGGTGAGGCGCTCCACCTTGGCCGCTTGTCCGCAGACCGCACAGAACCGATCGGTGAGCGGCTCATCGCAGTTGAGGCAGTGGCGGACGCGCGGTTCCATCGGCATCGAAAGTGGTGGTTCCCGGCGAACCCACGGCATGGAACGGTTTACCCGACAATGCACGGCTGATAGCCACACTCAATACAAAGTGTTCACCCCTTAGGCCGGTACACGGTGAGCTTGCCCTTCTTCTTGTGCGCCAGGACCAGACCCCCGCTGGACACCTTCCTGCCTTGCGGCCCGAAATTCTGCTGGGCGATCACGTACACGCCGGGCGACTTCACTTCAATGATGATGGCCGTGTGGTGTGGCATGTCCTCACGGTACAACGAAGTGCCCTCCTGCCATTCGAAGACCACGTTCTCGAACTGCACCACATCGCCGGGGAGCACCGCGTCCTTCTCCGGGTCGATCACCAGGCCCCAAGCGTATTTGCCGTCCCACACGGCGCCTGCGGACGTCAATGCCTCGGCGGCCAGGTCCCAGCATTCGCCGTGACCCACCTTCTTGCCCATTTTGCTCTTGGCGAAGTCGGCTATGCGCTGGTTGAGGCTGGCAGGCAGGGCACGGGCCTCCACATTGGTGACCTGGCCATAACCCGCCCCCAGCAGGTGCGCGGCAAAGCCAAAAGCGAGCAAACGGCGTAATTCCATCGGTTCTCGAACGCAGGGCCCCGAAGATCAGTGTTCCGCCCCAAAACCCCGTCCATGCTGGCCTGGCCGCTTGGACAGTCCGTTGGGACCGGATCACAGGGCTTGCCTTGCGCTGCAGACCCCTTTAACTTGGCCCATGCGTTCGTTCGTCTTC
>JBATMK010000156.1:0-6688 GCA_049289815.1 Flavobacteriales bacterium | reverse complement strand
TTGTGTCCTTGTCCAACCGGTGAACGAGGCCGGGGCGCGGCGTCGGCTGGTTCTTCGCGCTGGGCAACTTGCCGAAATGGAACATCAACGCGTTCACCAATGTGCCGGTCCAATTGCCGTGGCCCGGGTGGACCACCAAGCCCGGCTGCTTGTCGATCAACAAGATGTCGCTGTCTTCATACAACACCTTCAGCGGAATGTCCTCCGGAAGGATCTCGATCTCGCGCACCGGGTAGGGAAGCACGATACTGATGATATCACCGGGCTTCACCTTGTAGCTGGGCTTCTCCGGCTTCTCGTTCACCAAGACATTACCGCTCTTGGCAGCGGCTTGCACGCGGGTGCGCGAGGTGTTGGCAAGCCGCTCACCGAGGAACTTGTCCAACCGCATGAGCGACTGGCCCGGATCGCATACGATGCGATGATGCTCGAACAGTTCTTGTTCGTCCGGCGTTTCAGAAATGATCGGCTCGTCGCCCGCTTCGGTGCTCATAGGGGCGCAAAGGTCGGCCTTGGCGACTGAACGGCCTTCATGACCCTCTCCTTGGGAGAGGGCAGGGTGAGGTCAGTAAGATCAGCGCTGCACCACGAACCGTTCGGTCGCCACCACGGCACCGGACAAGTCGCGCAGGCTGAGCATGTACAGGCCCACCGGCAACTGCCCGATCGCCAATTGTGCGCTGCCGTTGATGCGCTCCGAACCCAATGACCGGCCCATCGCATCCAGCATCTCGGCTTGCAGGGGCACACCCTGGACATTGCCGATGCTCACGTTCAGGACGTCCTGCGCCGGGTTGGGGAAGAGGTTCACTGTCGCATTGGCCAACACGGGTGGTTCCACGCCGAGGAACGGATCCTTCTTCGCCTCGAACACCGGTCGCAGCATGAGCGATCCTTCCTGCGTGGTCTGCGCGAAGGGGCCGCTCACCTTGTAGTAGATCTTGTCGCCGTTATCGCGGTTGCGATCGAAGCCCACGTTGAGTTTGGCTGCCGTGGTCTGCACAAAGCCCACGTAGAACGTACCGCTGACCACGATGGCACTGTCCAGTTCGTATTCAACAAAATGGTTCGGGCCCCAACGGATGTACTCCGGGCTGCTGAAACTGATGTTCTGGAACTGGATCGCTTCCGGGTTCAAGCTGGTCCACACGGTGAGCAGGAAGGAACTGGTGCTGGGATCCTCGTAGATCGGATCGAAGTAGATGCGCACGGCACGCAACGTATCGCTCCCGATCATGTCGAAGCGGTGCGCGATCTTGGCCCCGGCCGTGTTCACGAAATAGCCGGCTTCCGCACTGCCATCGTCGTATGCGTAATAGCTGGTGAATTCCTGCCTGAACCGGATGGTATCGTTGCAGCGGTTGACGTCAGGCGTTGAGTTGGTCCACAGTTCCACGTCGAAGTAGCTGCACGAGTCGGTGATCGGAGCGGGATAAACGAACCCATCGTTGCTCACCGGATAACTTCCCGCGAAAGTGCTGTTCGGCGGTGCGGCTGTATTGGTGCCATCCGGGTAGTCATGGATGAGCAGGCCGTCGGCATCGCGCACCTGATAGCCGTAGGTCACGAACGCGGGACCGACGCGCTGGTTCTTCAACAGCTCGGTGCGGTCGGTTGCCATGTACTGCGCGGGGTTCACCGCCAGGTGTGAATATGGAACGCTCGTGTAGAGGCTCAGGAAGCTGGCCTCAGGCATTACGTATGTGATGTCAACGAGCACGGTATCGTCGTATGCACGCTGGCGGTCCAGCCTCACGTAGTCGAGGTGCCAGTGATCGAGGGCGCCGCTAAGTGTTCCCACATTGCTGAACCGCATGCGGAACCCGCTCTTGCGGAAGCGGTCCTGCTCGATCTTCATCATCACCTGCTTGAAGGGTTGCAGTGCCGTGTACCCAACGCTCCACTCCAGGTACCACCGATCCTCATCGGGTGCGTAGAGTTCCAGCCGCAGGCTATCCTCGTTCTGCACGATGCCATCGCCGCTGAGACCTTGCGGCTGGTAGAAGAAACTCAGGTAGATCGAATCGCTTTCGGGGTACTGCAGGTTGATCGGCACGCTGGTCAATTCATCGCACAGCCCATACGCGGTAGGCGAGTCGAAATCGTATGGATAGCCTGTGCGATCAAGCCCTTCGAGGGTGGCCACACCAATGGTAGGCGGGTCCACGGGATAGGTGCCATTGATGTACACATCGTCCTCCTCCCACAGGATCAAGGGCGTACTACCGGGCGAGCAATCGTAGAGATCGGCTTGCGCCAGCACATTATACACGAAGAGCGAATCCTGCACGAAGTCGGGAGCCAGCCATGTAGTGTCCGCGGTACCGCCCAAGGTGTCGATGATCTCCGTGTTGGGCCATAGCGTCATGGTTGTGCTGGTAACGGGGAAGATGCTGATATCCGTGACGAGCACGCTCACCGAGGGGTTTTCGATCGTATCGATGATGGTGGTGTCCGGCTGTACGTCGAAGGTGTAGGTATAGGTCGGTTCGATCATGAAGGCCATGTCAGGGGTGCTGACACCGGCAACTTCCAAGTGGTAAACCACCTCTTGAAGCGTTACACCGGCATCGGTGCTCAACGCATCCAGGTGCCGCGTGCGATCACTGCTGAAGTCGTCCATGATGGGCAGCTCCTGCGGCAGGAACTGGTAGATGAACCATTCGTGCAGGTCGCTCTTCTGCCTGCCGCTCTGGTGCATGTCAGCCTGTTGCGGTTGCATGTGCAACGGACCGATGGCATCGGTCTGGGCCTTCGCGCCGGTGGCGCAAATGGCCAGCAGTAAAATGGTAGCGCTGGTCTTCATCTTTCTTGTCATGGTGAGCCTGTCGAACCAAGGGTATCGTTTCGCATCAGGGAATCGAGCAGTGTGCGGTCGGGATGTAGGTCCGTGGTATCGCTGGTGAGCCACACATCGATGGTTCCACCAAGGGCGATCAGGTTGTTCATGCCGGCGTTAGGCGATTGGCGGTACACGCGTGCCAACGCACTGTCGCCGGCCGTATTGCAACCGTCGCAGGCAACGACCACTCCGATGTTCAATGAAGCCATGTTCAGCACCATGCCCAGTTCGGCCAGGGTAAGTCCGCGTACATCCTGCACGGTGACGCGTTCCCCGCTCTCGCCGCTGCCCAGCACCAAGGTTACGCTCTCGCCCCGCCGGATCCGTTCATCCGCAGCGATGCGCGTGCCCTTGTACAACTGGTCGATGACGCAATCGATGCACGCATCGGGCCGGTAGATCATTTCCTTCACCTTGATGCCCAGGATGTCGAGCACGCTGATCGCCTGGCGCTTGCTCAAGTTCACCAAGGCGGGCATGTTCAGCATCTTGGGCTGGCTCGCGTTCATGGTGAGGTAGATGCGCCGTTCGGGCTTCACCTCGGCATCGGCGTCGGGTTCCTGGTCCACCACGCTGCTCTTGGGCACCTCGTCGTTGTACACGCTGTCGATCACCTCGGCTGAAAGCCCGCGCTTGGTCAATGCGGCCTTCGCTTCAGCCAGGGTCATCCCTTTCATATCGGGTACGCGCACCTTCTCGTTGTGGCGGGTCCAATGGTCCATCCACAAGAAGCCCACGACGACGATCAAGGCCGCCACAACAAAGGGCGCCAGGACGCGCAGGAAGCGGTTGCGGGACGACGAAGCCATTCTTCACGCACAACGTCCGGGACTACCCGGTCCGCATGCGGCGGGCGAAGATATCCGGCCCTTTGACCGGCTCAGGCCCGCGGTAGTCATGGTGGCCCTTCGACGGGCTCACCATGACATTACCTACTGTACGGAACGGTTCAGCGCTGCGGGATGAAGAGGAACCGCGCGGTGGTCTTGGTCCACAGGCCGCTGGGGTTCTCGCCCACATCGATGCGTTCCAGCTTGGCCAGCACATGATCCAGCAAGCCGGGGTTGGTGGCCTCGCTGTTCATGATCTTCAGCTTGCCTTCGGTATCCACCACATAGGTCACCACCACGGCGCCGTACATCGGCTCACGTTCCAGGTAGGGATAGGTGACATAGCGGTAGATCTGCTTGTCCAGTTCCATTTCCAGGCGCTCGGTTGCCCGCAGGTCCACCTCACTGCCCGTAGTCGGTACACCATCACCGCTCGAGGGGAGCATGGCCAGATCCTGTGCGTTAACGAAGGCTGCTACGAGCACTGCGCTGGTGAAGAAGGCGGTCCGGGTTTTCATGGCTGAAGGTGTTTGGTCTGGTGGTCCAAAACTCTCAACGCGGATGGGGCTCCATCAATACCAAGAAGAAGTGATTTGTTGGCGCTGTGTCCAACCGTTGGCTACCACCCTATGGCAAGGTGTCAAGCCGTTCGAGGGTCGGAAAAGTGGGAAGCGGAAAGGGGTAAGGGGTAAGCCGGATGGACTTCACCCTTACCCCTTTCCACTTAACCCTTGCTCACTCCACCACCACCCTCCCACTCGCTCGCCCTTGCGCGTTGCGCACATCAACAGCGTAGAGCCCGGGGGCCTGGCCGCGCAGATCAAGGATGTACAGCGAGCCATTGGCTTGTTGCCGCAGCACCACTCGACCGGTCGCGTCGCTTACCGTGATCTCCGCAGGGCCATGATCCTTCATGGTGAGGCTGAAGATGCCGCTGCTCGGGTTCGGACGGGCCGAGACCGTGGCGTTGGTTTCTTCCTCAATGCCGATGCTGGCTGCCGGCACCATGCGCACAGCAATGCTGCTCACCGGATCGCCCACGAACCCGACGAACCACGCGATGCCGTTCTGGTTCGGGCTGGTGGGTTGGTCGTATACCGTTGGATCTTCGTTGGTGAAGTAGCTGATGTCCTGATTGTAGCCTAGGAAGATGGTGTTGGTGAAGGCCGATACGCAGAAGAGGTAGCGCATGTCATCGTCCAGCACGATGGGGTCGTTCAGCGGTATGTAGCTGGTGAAGACATTGGTGTCCTGTTGCACGGTGTACTCCGTTTCGGTGACCGGTGCGATCGCGTCGAAGGCGAAGGCACCATCGCTGAGGCCGGTGAACTGGTCCTGCCATTCCATCACGGAAAGGGTGAGCAGTTCGCCGAGCATGGTGCCCGGCAGGTTCTTGGTGGCGTACACGTGGAAGCCCGCCACGCCGATGCGGCTGGCGTTCGCATCCTTGAAGTGGATGCAGCTCGTGTACGTGCCTTGCGAGGTGGCGGGCTGTATGCCGATGGTGCTCACCGGGTGACCGCTCACATCGTCCCAAGGGGCCAGGGCGTATTCCTCACCCATGCGCAGGGTGAAGGCCGTGCCGTTGTCGCCGAGGTGCTGGTCCACACCGTTGTCCGTTGTGGTGGAGTACGTGAGCAGGTACTCGCCGCTGTAGCTGCTGGCGCTGAAGTCCGCCAGTTCGAAGAAGGCGCTATCGCCCGCTGCGATATCCTGGGCTGCGGATGTGCCGCCGTAGATGGAGTTGCCATTGTGCATCACATCGGCCGCCATCACCACGCCCACCTGGTCGTTCTGCCCGAAGTTGTAGACCCATGCGCCGATCTTGGCGGAATACTCGCTGGCATTGCCCGCCAGCAACACTGGGTAGCTGAGCCCCGGCGGCAGCACCATGCCCGATGGCTTGAAGCCGACATCATCGGCGAAATAGCCGGTCTTGTCGCCCAGGAGCGCCACGATGGTTGTGCCTGCGTCCAGGGCTGCGCGCCAGTCGGCGCCATCGTCCTGCCTGATCTGGAAAACCGGTATGGTCACCTGGGTGCCTTGCGAGCCCGCGCCCATGCCCACCGGAGGACCGGGAATGTTGTTGATGACCACCACGGCCACCGCGCCCGCGTTCTGGCAGAAGAGCGCCTTCTCGCTGTAATCGCAGGTGCCCCGGTACAGCAAGGCGATCTTGCCGTTGATCGCCGCCGCGTTCGCCACCGGATCACAAACGAGGCTGTCGCTCGCCGTACCGTCCAGCGCCAGCACCACGGTATCCACCACCAGGTTGGCGGGGTCCTCCATGTCGGGCGTGGCCCAACTCGCAGCCGCTGGTGCCGCCCAGGTGTGTGCATACGCGGCTTCCAGGGCAGCCGGTTCCAATACATCCACCGTCACTTGTGCGTGGCTTTTCGTGTAGGTGAAAACGATGCAGGCCGACGCCACCGGTATCCACTTCTTCATGACTCGCAGGGTTTTGATCGTTCGCTACGAAGTGACTTCCCCATCCCCACCGTTCGTCACCCACGGTGACAAGCCGCACAACCAGGGATGGAAGGCGGGATGAACTGCATTGACATGAACAGGTCCGAAGTGCTGGAACGGAACAACCCTGGCCAAGGCACCGCACGTCATTGCGAGGCCTTCTCGCGATCATGGGGGCCTATCCCACACCGCTTCGTTGACAGTGAGGCTGCTGCGGGCCGTTGCCGATTTACCACGCCGGTACTTTTCGCTCACCCAGAATGAGCCAACGACCCTTGATCGCCGTGTTCCGCGGCGGCTACACCGGCGAGCGCGTGATCAGCATGCAAAGCGCCAAGCGCATGATGGACTCCATCGATGCCGAGCGCTACGATGCCTTGTACATCAGCCTGGGCCGCGACGCATGGACCTGCGAAACGGCGACCGAAGATCCGGTGCCCTTGGATCGTGGCGTGCTCACCGTGCAGCACGGCGGTGCCGATCGCTCATTAGCCGGCGCATTGATCGCCATTCATGGCGCGCCTGGCGAGGACGGCAAACTGCAAGG
>JBATMK010000155.1:0-7248 GCA_049289815.1 Flavobacteriales bacterium | reverse complement strand
AACAGCGTATGGCCGCCACCTGTGCCAACAAGAGCAAGGCGATCAGACTTCCGAAAGCAAGCGGGCCCGATTCGGAAAGTGCCAGGAGGTATTCGGAGTGGGCGGTGCCACCGCTGTGCTGGATCACCATCGGGCTGATGCGCACGAGCACCTTCCGCGGCCCCGTCATGTAGCGCACTGCGGCACCAACCGCCGCAGTATCCACGATGCTGAGCGAACTGGTTTCCTCCGGCAGCTGGTAGTTGAGGTACTGGAACTGGTACGTTCCTGGTCCGAAGCCTGTGAGCGGTCGATCAAGGAACATCCTCCAGGCGCAACTCCACCTGTTCAGGCGTTCCACATTGCTCGGATCGGTGGTGGTGTTGGCGAGCGACAGCACGCTCTCCCGAGCCCCGGAACCATACGCGCTCGCATCCACACGGATCCTGTCCGCTTGCATGAAGTGTTGGCCCACGGACCAAGCACCCACCAGCAATGCCACGCCGAACAATAAGGCGAGCCGGCGCTCGAACCGCCAGAGGCCAAAGGCCACTGCGATCAAAACTGCCAACAGAGCGCTGATCCATGCGGCGCGGCTGTACGACAAGAAAAGGCCTACCACCAAAGCCGCACTGATGACGCCGTAGGCGAGCACTTTTCCGCGGTCGCTGTCCTCGGCATAGGCCCGGGCCGTGGCGGCCAGCCCCATGAAAAGCACGAAGACCATAGCTGCGGAGAAGATCGTGTGGTCCACGTAGAACGGGAACGAAACGAAGCCCGCGCTGGCACGGTCCAGTCCACCTTCCACCTGGTTGGAGAAAGCAAAAACCAGGATCGGCAGGAAGGCAACCACGTAGTTCTTCAATAACCCCGTGGCCCCGTACCGCCCGCTCACCGGCATGGAACCGATCAGGAAATAGAACAGCACCGCATACGACAAGCGGACCACGAACGCTTTCACCGATACCAAGGGCATACTGGAGAACGCCACACTGACGAGGCTCGCAACCAGATAGACCAGCACGGCAATGGAGATCGGCTGCCGCACGAACGTGCGATCGATGATGGACCAGCGCCGCTTTCCGCACATCGCTTTGAGCGCCAGCAGGAAAGTCGCGCCGATGAGCGGCTCCGCCGGGAAGATGATCTCCAGATCAACGCCCGGGAAAAACACCTTCACTGAAAGCGGGATGGCGAACGCCGTTGCCCCGAGCAATGTGCGCAGCGTTCGGTCAAGAACGGGGGAAGTACCGCCGGCCATGTGTGGACCGAAGATGCAGCAAGCAGCAAAAGGGCCGAAAAGCGAACTCAGCGCTCCTTCCACACAACGTCCAGCACCGTTTGGCCTACGGCCTTCAATGTGGCTGGATCGATCACGTCCATGTCGTCGTCGTGCGTGTGCCAACTCGGATGGAACCCGGAGGTACCCGCGTTGTATTCGATGATATCGATGGTGGGAATGCGCAATCGTTCGTTCACGCTTACGTGATCATCCACGCCGACGTAGTACTTGGTTTCATCCTGGAAGTACATCCCGTAATCGAGCGCCTCCGCCGTGTTCCACACGCGGTTGGCGATCTGCGATGCGAACCTCATGCTGAAGGCCTCCTTGGGGAAGCGCGCATCACGCGCACCGCACATGTCCAGGAGGATGCCGAACCGCGCGGTGTAATCCTTCACGTGCGGGTTCTTCGTCCAATACTGCGAGCCAAGACACCAAGAGAGGCTGCCTTCCCCGGCCATGGCACCGCTCGGTTCACCGTAATCCTCCACATCGGTGAAGAACACATCGACCCCGATGTTCGATGGATGTCCGGAAAGGTGACGCGCCACTTCCAACAGGATCCCCACCCCGCTACCACCGTCGTTCGCGCCCAGGATGGGCTCGCCTTGGCGCTCCTTGTCCTTGTCCTTATCGGCAAAGGGGCGCGTATCCCAATGGGCCATCAGCAGCACGCGCTGCTTCAACTCCGGCTTCCAACTGGCGATGATGTTCCGCAATGGCACCTGCTGTCCGTTGTACACCATGACATGTCCGGTCTGCTCGATCACCGTGTCGGCATGTTGCCGGAGGAATGCCACCATCCAATCGCCACAGGCTTTGTGCCCTGCACTGCCCGGCACACGCGGGCCGAAATCCACCTGCTTCTTCACATAACCGTATGCGCTGTCCGGATCGAAAAGCGGAGTGGGCGGCAAGGCAGGTTGTTCCGGCGTGACCCTGCCCGGTGTGGGGACCGTGGACCCACTATCAGGCGCGCACGAACGCAAGACCAGCAAAGCCAGCAAAAGCGCAACGAGCAGCAGGGCGATGATCCGGTTAGGCATGTTCCCAGGTGGTTCCTTCCTTGGTGTCCTTGATCGTGATGCCGATGGCAGCGAGCGTATCGCGGATGCGATCACTGGTGGCGAAGTCCTTTCCCGCCTTCGCATCAGCCCGCATCTTCAGCAGCAGGCCCATCAACTCGTTGCTGAGCCCATCAACCTTCTGTTGGTCCTCGTCGCGGATACCGAGCACCTCCGCCATCATGGTGGCGTACACCTTCTTGAGGAGGGCGATGGCAGGAGCGGTCAGCTCCGCCTTGCCATCGTTCGCTGAGTTGATCACGCGCACACCATCGAACAACTGCGCGATCATGATCGGGGTGTTGAGGTCGTCGTTCATCGCAGCAGAGCACGCATCCTCAAAAGCCACTACGTCCATTTCATCCTTGGTACCGGGCCTAAGTTTCTCCAACGTCGCCACGGCCGCGCGCAATTTCTGCAGCCCTTTCTCCGCGGCTTGCAGGGCTTCGTTGCTGAAGTCGAGCGTGCTGGCGTAGTGGCATTGCAGCATGAAGAACCGCACGGTCATCGGTGAGTAGCCACGTTCCAGGAGCTTGTGGTTCCCCGTGACGAGCTCTTCCGGCGTGAATCCGTTGCCTTCGCTCTTGGCCATCTTCCGGCCGTTCACGGTGAGCATGTTGCCATGCATCCAATAGCGCACGGGAGCAATGCCGTCGGCGGCAATGCTCTGGGCGATCTCGCATTCGTGGTGCGGGAACTTCAGGTCCATGCCCCCTCCGTGTATGTCGAAGGTCTTGCCGAGGTACTTGGTGCTCATCACACTGCACTCGAGGTGCCAGCCGGGGAAGCCTTCGCCCCATGGACTTGGCCAATGCATCAAATGGTTCGGCTCGGCTTTCTTCCAGATCGCGAAGTCCAGTGGGTTGCGCTTCTCCTCCTGCCCTTCCGTTTCACGGGTATTGGTGATCAGCTCGTCGATCCTCCGGCCGCTCAACTCGCCGTAGGCATGCCCCTTCGCGAATTTCTCAACGTCGAAGTAGACGCTGCCGTTCACTTCGTAAGCGTAACCGTTGTCGATGATCCGCTGCACCATGGCGATCTGCTCGATCAAGTGCGCGGTGGCCGTAGGCTCGATGCTCGGCGGTTGGATGTTGAACATCCGCATCACATCGTGGAAGCCGTTGGTGTACTTCTGCACGATCTCCATGGGCTCCAATCGTTCGAGCCGCGCGCGCTTGGCGATCTTGTCCTCGCCCGCATCCACGTCATCCACCAGATGCCCCACATCGGTGATGTTCCGCACATAGCGCACCGTATAGCCGATATGCTTCAACCAACGATAGAGGATATCGAACGTGAGGAAGGAGCGCACATTACCGAGATGCACGTCGCTGTATACCGTGGGGCCGCAGACGTACAATCCAACATGCGGTGGATCCTGCGGTTTGAATTCCTCCTTCTTACGCGTGAGCGTGTTCGTAATGAGGAGCGGACCCTTCTTCGGCTCTGACATGGCGGCAGCCCGTAATAGGCCGGCGCGAATGTAGAGGCGCGGTAGAAGTGCATGGTCCCATTTGACCATGTGGCCATGTGCCCATTACCCGATCGTGGGAGCGGGTTTGCCGCGTAGGGACCGGAAGAGTCTTAATGGGTCGGTCGCTTCCGTCATGGCCACATGAACGCATGGCCACATGGTCAAATGGCATTATTGCTTGTCCTCAGCGGAGATCGGCGTATCGCCGATATAGCGGCCATCGTCGTACACCTCGACACGCACCAAAGACCCGTCCTTATCGTAACGGTAGCGCTTACCGTTCCAGAGCTGGCCGCTGCGGAACTCGCCCACCTGGCTCACACGCTTCTGCTGGTCGTACAAGGTGTTGAAGCCATTGTCGTTGAAGCGGTCCGCGGGGTTCACGTTCTCGGTGGCGCTCACCGCCGGGGCTGCTTTGGCGGGCTCGGCCTTCGGCAGGTCCGTGGCGGGCTTGGTAACAGGTCGCAGGAACTTGTTGTTCGAAGCGTTCACCACACCATCGTTGAAGGTGGCAACCTGTTGCAGGTCGCCGTTGGCGTAGTATCGTTTCAACGTGCCCTCCTCTTTGCCCTCTTCGATGTTCACTGCGACGGCGAGCTGGCCGTTCTCGTGATAGTACTTCTGCATGCCGTCGCGTACGCCGTAGTCGTTGAAAACGAAATCCTGCTGCGGTGCGCCGTTCGGGTGGTAACGCTTGAAGTTGCCGGTATTGCGGTCAAGGTCCCAGTTGCCCTCTTCCTCCATCTGGCCGTTCTGGTACCAGGTTTTGTACTCACCACGCGGCCGGCCCATGTCGTAGGTGATCTCGCTCATGAGCTTGCCGTTGGGCCAGTAGCGATGCCAGGTGCCCGTGCGTTTGTTGCTTGCATACCGGCCCTCCTCGATCAACTGCCCGTCGGTATAACCGGGCTTGGTGGCCAGTGGCGCGGTGATGCGCCAGTGCCCCTGCTTCTTGCCTTCGGCATCGAGCTGGTTCAGCGTGTCGAGCGCCTGCTGGGTGGAAAAGCTTGAGGGTGCAGCTGAAACAACAGGGCAGATGCCCGAACCGGAAAAACCGATCAGCACGGAAAGGAGGGTCGAACGAGTGGGAAAGCGCATCGCGCGGGCGGTATTGAGCCCGTGGATACGGATGAAGCCGGAGTGGGGTTACCGGCCGAAAATCGTGAGTGGCGAGTGGCGAGTACGCCAGACCCGCCACTCGCCACTTCTTACTTCCTCAAGTTCTTCATCATCTCATCCACCATGCCCGGGAGGTCGAACTCCGGCTTCCAACCCCAGTCAACGCGGGCAGCGCTGTCATCAATTGAACGCGGCCAGCTATCGGCGATGGCCTGCCGGTGATCGGGGGCATAGCCCATCTTGAAACCGGGAATATGCCGCGCGACTTCCGCAGCGATCTCCTTTGGGTTGAAGCTGAAGCCGGCCAGGTTGTAGCCGATACGCTCCTTCACCTTTTCCGCGGGCGCTTCCATCAGATCGATGGTCGCGCGGATGGCGTCGGGCATGTACATCATGGGCAAGGTGGTGTCCGGCCCGAGGAAGCTCGTGTATGTGCCGTGCTTGATCGCTTCGTGGAAAATATGCACGGCGTAATCGGTGGTGCCACCTCCGGGCGCGCTTTTCCAACCGATCAGGCCGGGGTAACGGATGCTGCGCACATCCACACCATAACGCTTGTGGTAGTACGCGCACCATTGCTCACCAGCCTGCTTGCTGATGCCGTACACCGTGCTCGGCTCCGCGATGGTGTGCTGCGGTGTCGCATCCTTCGGCGTGGTGGGCCCGAAGACGGCGATGCTGCTGGGCCAGTACACCTTCTTCAGCTTGCCTTCCCGTGCGAGTTCGAGGATGATGAACAGGCTTTCCATGTTCAGTTTCCACGCGAAGGCCGGGTCCTTCTCAGCCGTTGCGCTCAACAACGCGGCCAGCAAATAGACCTCACCGATGCCATGCCTGTCGATCACCCGTTCGATCCCGCGGCGGTCCATGGCATCCACCATGGCGAAGGGGCCGGTCTGAGCGGATTGCGGCTCCTTGATATCGCTGGCTACAACGTTGTCATTGCCGAACCGCTCACGCAAGCCCTCCACCAGTTCGGTACCGATCTGGCCACTGCTGCCGATCACGAGGATCTTCTTTGTCATGGACATCAATTGAAGCGGCTAAAGCTATACGGGCGCTCTTCCCGGCCCCGGCCCTGCCCTACTTTCGCAGCGTATGCCCGCAGCCAACGAACATCACCTCCGCAACCTGCTTGCTCCGGAGCTGCTCCGGTCGCGTTTGGAACGTGAAGGCGTGGAACGGACGACCCTATCGTTCTACCGCTATGTACGCCTGGCGGATGTGGCTGTTTTGCGGAATGATCTGTATGTGGAATGGGAGACCCTGGGCGTGCTCGGGCGCGTTTACCTCGCCAGTGAAGGGATCAATGCGCAGGTGAGCCTGCCTTCGGCGAACCTGGAACGGTTCGGTGAAGTGATCGATGCACGCCCGGAATTCGCCGGCGTTCCGTTCAAGATCGCGTTGGAAGAGGATGCCCCTTCGTTCCTCAAACTCACCATCAAGTCGAAGAAGAAGTTGGTCGCCGATGGATTGGCCGATGATGCGTTCGACATGACGAACGTCGGCGAACACCTTACTGCTGCTGCATTCAACGAGCGCATGGAAAAGGGGGCGACCGTTGTGGACATGCGCAACAACTACGAGAGCGTGATCGGCCATTTCGAAGGGGCACTTCTTCCGAAGGCGGACAAGTTCCACGGCGCGTTGACAGAAGTGCTGGAGCGACTGGATGGAAAACAGGACGAACCTGTTCTTCTCTATTGCACCGGTGGTATCCGTTGCGAAAAAGCCAGCGCATACCTCAGGCACCACGGCTTCACGGACGTGGGCCAACTGCACGGAGGCATCATCGATTACGCGCATCAAGTGACGCGTGAAGGCTTGGCGAACAAGTTCAAGGGCCGCAACTTCGTATTCGATGGCCGCATGGCCGAGCGCATAAGCGAGGATGTAGTGAGCACATGCATGCAGTGCGGGTCTCCAAGCGATCGCATTGCCAACTGCATGGAAGAGAGCTGTAACCTGTTGTTGGTGCAGTGCGAAGCATGCGCAGCCAAGTATGCCGATTGTTGCTCACCCGGCTGCCGTGAGATACATCAACTTCCCGAGGCCGTACAAAGCACCTGGCGCAAGGGCCGGATAACACGCAGCACCGCGACGAAGGCGATCCACGATCCCGAAGGATTGCGGCGGCGCATCCGCGAGGAAGAGGAACTGCTCGCGCTCAACGGCACACTTCACCCTGAACTGACGACGCTCATTCCCTGATCCTGCACGGGCGCGAAAATTCGCACCCCAATCATCCCACAAATGCCCTTCTACCACGCCCTCGGCAACATCCCGCACAAGCGGCACACCATCCACAAGAGCCCGGAGGGGAACCACTA
>JBATMK010000154.1:0-5478 GCA_049289815.1 Flavobacteriales bacterium | reverse complement strand
AAATGCACATTGATGTGCTCGACGCATTGGGCCGTGTGGTAGCGGAAGTGTATCACGGGTCCATGTCGCCCGGTGATCAGCAATTGCAACTGCCGGTGGAAAAGTTGGGTGCGGGCCTCTACTTCGTACGCGTGGCGGAAGCCTTCGGCACACGCGCAGTGCGCTTTGCCGTGCGGTGAACATGGTACGGCTGACACCCTGCTTCAGCGCGTTGCTCTGCGCAACGGCCTTGTTCGCATCGTGCCAGCGCGCGGGCGAAGCGGCGAAGAACACGATCAACAAGGGCGGTGAGGTCGCAGGACAGGCCGCAAGCGAATTCCTGAAGGGTGCCAAGGAAGGCGTGGAAGAAACGCTTGCGCTGCCCGTGGTGCTTGACACCAGCCTGAGCGATCGCGGATTGAGCGTTGGGAAGACCGAGGCCACGGGTGGCGAAGGCTACCACACCCTGAACGTCTACCTCATTTTCGATCGCGACCTGTCCGATTCACTGATGGCCAAGGCATACGATGCCGATGGCTTGGAGATGGGCAGGGTGCGCTTCGGGGTGCACGGCAAAGCCGGCGATGCCGCTTGGCAGACGATCACGTTCCCCGAACAGACCGATCTTGAGGCGAAAGGAAAGGTGGTATTGGAGAGGGTGCAGTAGGCAGGCGCGGAAGGCAGAAAAGCGCCCCCGTGCGCGCTGACTGCCTAGCGGCCCAACTCCTTACTTCTTGTACCCCATCAGGATGGTTACGCAGCCCACAGGCACCAGATCGTTGGCGGTCTTCTTGTTGGGCACGTACACCTGCACCTTCAGTTGGGTGGTGGTCTCCACCTTCAGGTCGAAGATGTTCTTGGGCTCGTCGGCCAGGCTCTCGAACACGATCCTGTTGCCAGCGTCAACGAGTTTCCAGTTCACATCGCCGAGGGAAGGATGCACGCACACGAGCAACCGGTATTCCTGTCCGCTGTAGAAGGTCATGTTCACCTCGGCCTCCTCTCCGGGCGACAATTGCGCGGCGTTGAAGGTTTCGTTGAAGGTGTACGGGGCGAGCTGCGGGATGCACTTGTTCTTGGCGAAGCTGCGGCACTGGGCATCGGCCATGTTGGGAAGCAGGCAGGCGGCAACAACAGCGGCACCGGCCGCGATCGAGCGTAGGGTCGTCATGGCCATGATCAGTTGATATAGCTGTTGCGGATGGTTGCGGCTTTCGCACTGAGCGTCTTCAGTTGCTCATCGGTGATGGTCGCTGCTGAACCTCCGCCGATCGTGGTGACACCGGCGGCATCGGTGCTGGTGGTGGTAGCTGTGCCTCCGACGTTTATCCCTTCGTAGATCGCGCTGAGCGCTTGCATGTCGGCCAGCACGGTGGTCAATGTGGACTCCTGCGGGTACTCACCCAGCAACGAGATGATGTCCTTGAGCGAAAGCTTCTGTTCCGCTATGCGCTGGCGCAGCTTGTCGTTCGGCTTGGTGGTGGCCACTTGCGTGGCGATGTAAAGTCCTTCGGTCCAGCCAGCAGCGATCATCAGCGCGCTCAAATGGCTGCGGCCCTCTTCCTTGAGGTAGCCGTCCATGTTCCAGTACGTGTCGGTAACGATATCGAGCAGCGCCTCGCGATCGCTCTTTGCTTCCTCCATGGCCTGCATGGTGCTGTCGCTGAACACGCTGTTGATGCCCAGCTGTTTGGCCAGGCTCTGGGCCGCTGCGGTGAAGAGCATGCTCTCCTGCGTCTGGTTGAATACGCTGGCATAGCTCAGGTCGGCACCATAAACGCCCAGGTTGATGGCCTGCTTGCTGGGGCTGGTGTAGTTGGTGCGGTTGTTCGGGTCGTTGAGGATGTCCTTGTCATACTCGGCCCCGGCCTCGCGCAACAGCTCGGCGGTTTCCATGGGGCTCGGGATGCTATAGAAGATCTTCTTGGTCTTCTGCTTCATGGCATCCTGCGCGGCGGCCGTACTGTCGGCACCGTCGGTGAGGAGCTGATCGCCTTGCGGCTGACCACCGCCGCATGCGGCAACGAGCAGCATGATCGGCAGTAGTTTGAACAGGGTGGGAATGGTCATGGAGGACGCTTTGGGCGTGGTGCTCAAAGATGCCCGCACCGACCGCCCGGCTCAGTGCGCCTCCAGCCAGTTTTTCCCCAAATGGATGTCAACAAGCAGAGGGGCATCCAGTTGCATGGCACCCTCCATCAGTTCCTTCACCATCGGCAGCAGCTCGGCGGCTTCATCGTTGTGCGCATCGAACACCAGTTCGTCGTGCACCTGCAGGAGCAGTTTGCTCCGCATGCGCTTGCGCTTCAATTCGTTGTGGATCCGCACCATGGCCACCTTGATGATGTCCGCGGCCGTTCCTTGCATGGGCGCGTTGATGGCGATGCGTTCAGCTTGCGCGCGCACGGTGTTGTTCGCGCTGGTTATATCAGGCAGGTAGCGGCGCCTGCCAAGAAGCGTTTTGACGTAGCCATTGGTGCGGCAGAAGCCGATCATCTCGTCCATGTAGCCGCGGATGCCGGGGAACTGCGCGAAGTAGTCGTCGATGATGGCCTTGGCCTCGGCACGCGGGATGCCCAAGCCCTGTGAAAGTCCGAAAGCACCCTGGCCGTAAGCGATACCGAAGTTCACCGCCTTCGCCCGGCTGCGCTGCTCGCGGGTAACGTTCGCGATGTCCACATTGAACACCTTGGCCGCCGTGGCCGCGTGGATGTCGAGGCCTTGGCGGAAGGCTTCCTGCATGTTCTTGTCGCCGCTCATGTGCGCGATGATGCGCAGCTCGATCTGGCTGTAATCCGCGCTGAGCAGCTGATGGTCCGCATCGCGCGGCACGAAGGCCTTGCGGATCTCCCGGCCTTTCTCGGTGCGGATGGGGATGTTCTGCAGGTTGGGATCGTTGCTGGCCAGGCGGCCGGTGGCCGCAACGGTCTGCAGGTAGTTGGTGTGCACCCGGTGCGTGATCGGGTCGGCGGCTTCGGGCAGCGTGTCCACGTAGGTGCCCTTGAGCTTGCGCAGGCTGCGGTAGTCGAGCATGAGCGGGATCGCAGGGTGCGCGTTGCTCATTTCCTGCAGGATATCCTCGCTCGTCTGGTACTGGCCGGTCTTGGTCTTCTTGATCTTGTCGCCACCGAGCTTCAGCGTCTCGAAGAGCACATCACCCAATTGCTTGGGGCTATCGATGTTGAAGGTGACACCGCAGGCTTTGTGGATCTCCTCTTGCAAGCGCAGGATGTCGGCACTGAGCTCTTCGCTGAACGCCTTCAATGCGGGAATGTCGATCCGGATGCCCTCTGTTTCCATGGCGGCAAGCACGCCCACCAAGGGCATCTCCACGTCGTTGAAGAGTTTTGTGATGCCGTCCTCCTCGATCAGTGGTGTGAATTTCTCCTGCAACTGCCAGGTAACGTCCGCATCCTCGGCGCTGTACTCTTTCACCGCGTTCACGTCCGCATCGCGCATGCTTTTCTGCGTTTTCCCCTTGGGACCGATCAGCGTTTCGATGCTCACCGGACGATACCCGAGGTAGGTCTCGCTCAAATAGTCCATGCCGTGCCGCTGGTCCGGCTTCAGCATGTAATGCGCAACCATGGTATCGAAGAGTGGACCCTTCACATCCACGCCGTAGTTCATCAGCACACGCAGATCGTACTTGGCGTTCTGCGCCACCTTGCCGATGGTTTCGTTCTCGAGGATCGGCTTGAAGATGTCCACGATGCGCTGAGCTTCCCCACGGTCCGCCGGCACCGGTATGTAATACCCTTCGTGCGCCTTCCAGCTGAAGGCCAGCCCGACGAGTTCGGCAGTGCGCTCATCGGTACCCGTGGTTTCCGTATCGAAACAGATACGCGGCTGCTTTTTCAGTTGCGCCGCCAGCATGTACATCTTCTCATTCGTGTCTTCCAGTAAATAGCGATGATCAACGGTATCGATGGTGCTCATCTCGGTGAGCTGCACCGTACCATCCTCGTTCACGCTGCTTCCGAAGAGATCCACTTGTGGCGCGGCAGACCGCGACTTGCCTTTGCTCTGCGTTTGGGATTCCGCACCGCCGTTACCATCCACACCCAGCACGCGTGCGGTGAGGTTGCGGAACTCCAGTTCGCTGAACACTTCCAGCACCTTGTCCTTGTCCGGCGGATCGAGATGGAGCGCATCGTGGTTGAGTTCCACCGGTGCGTTCACGTTGATCGTTGCGAGCATCTTGCTCATGCGGCCTTGCTCCGCGAAAGCGATCACGTTCTCCTGCTGCTTCCCCTTCAGCTTGTCGGCATTATCGATCACCGCTTCCAGGCTGCCGAACTGTTGTACCAGTTTCATGGCGGTCTTCTCGCCGATACCGGGAATGCCCGGAATGTTGTCGACCGCGTCGCCCATAAGGCCCAGGATGTCCTTCACCTGCTCGGTGGTCTCCAGACCCCAACGCGCACAGATCTCCTTCGGCCCGAGCTTCTCCGGCGGATCGCCACCGCGACCGGGCTTGTACATGATGATCTTCTCCGTGACGAGCTGCCCGAAATCCTTGTCCGGGGTCACCATGAAGGTGGTATAACCCTCCGTCTCCGCCTTCTTCGCCAATGTGCCGATCACATCATCCGCCTCGTAGCCATCGCTCTCGAGGATGGGGATGTTCATGCTCTCGATGATGCGGCGGATGTACGGGAGGTTGCTACTGATATCACCTGGCATCTCCTCGCGGTTCGCCTTGTAGTCGAGCAGCGTTTCGTGACGTTCGGTCGGTGCGGCAGTGTCGAAAACGACGGCGATGTGCGTGGGCTTTTCGCGCTTGATCAGATCGAGCAGTGTAACGGTGAATCCGAACGCCGCACTGGTATTGAATCCCTTGCTGTTGACCCGCGGTGCGCGGATGAAACTGAAGTAGGCGCGGTAGATCAACGCGAACGCGTCGAGGAGGAAGAGACGCTTGTCGGTGGAAGGTTGAACAGCGCTGTGCTCGCTCGCGGTCGCCTCAAGGGAGGAAGGTTGGTCTTGGTCCTGGGACATGCTCTGGAACCTGGATCACGTCGATGTAATCGTCATGCGACGGAGCAACGGGCGATCGGGGAGGCGAAGATGGGTGCAGTTCCCGTTCATTCCGGCCCGACCGTTCATTCCATGCTGAACTTGCGCAGGCAGCGCACCTCGCATGCATCGCGTCTCGCTGCGCCCGAGAGAGGCCGATCCTTGGCAGCGGTGCGAACGAGCGGCGTTGCGGATATATTCGATGCCCTTCGCCAAAACCGATCGCGGTAAGACATTGACCAAATATCCGATGACATACGCAGCACGGAGATGGAAACCCTGACCGGACCGGACGTTGCAGCTTCCCGCCGCGCTGCCAAGGCGGTCGCTGGAATTGCCGGTAACGGGCCCAAGGAAGCAGCGTCAGCACATCCATCGTTGAACGATCGCTTGTGGGCGAAGAAGTACTGGATCCTGCTGGTCGCCCTGCTTGCCGGCGGTGCTACAGCACTCAGCTTTGCGTTCAACCCCGTGCTGTAC
>JBATMK010000153.1:0-7234 GCA_049289815.1 Flavobacteriales bacterium | reverse complement strand
GTGTATGCCTGCCAAGGCGACCTCTGCGACGGTGATCCCAACAAGATCGCGCCCGGTGTATGCGGTTGCGGCGTGGCCGACGTGGATGCCGATGGCGACGGAGTCTATGCCTGCCAAGGCGATCTCTGCGACGGTGATCCCAACAAGACCGCGCCCGGTGTCTGTGGCTGCGGCGTGGCCGATGTGGATGCCGATGGCGACGGAGTGTATGTCTGCCAAGGCGACCTCTGCGACGGTGATCCCAACAAGACAAGTCCCGGCTCCTGCGGCTGCGGCAATCCCGAACCCGGATCCACCTGCAACGACAACGACGCCAACACCGACAACGACGTGGTGGGCAACGACTGCATCTGCGCCGGCACGCCCATCAATACCTGCACCGAGGACCTCGTGCTCACCTTCAACCTGGACGCCTTCGGTTCGGAAACCACCTGGGAGGTACGCGACCAATCGACCAACGACGTCGTTGAACATGGTGGGCCATATGCCGACGGCGCGGCCGGAACGCAGGTCGAGAACCTGTGCGTGGCGGTCGGCTGTTACCAGCTTTCAGTGTTCGACGCTTCGGGCAATGGCATCAGCGGCGGTGGCTATGTGCTTACGGACGATCACGGCCGCCGCATCGTGGATGCTGATGGCCAGTTCGGCAGCATCAGCAGCATCTCGGCCGGTGTGCATCCTGACTTCTGCGTGCCGGTGGGCCCGACCAATCTCAAGGCCAACTGGTGCGACCGCACGAATGTTACCCCGCAGAGTGTTGTCCGCTGCCGCGAAATTGCCGGCGCAACCGGCTACCAGTTCTGGTTCTACGATCCGCACGGCAATTTCACCCGCCGCATCCTGCGCAGCAACAACGCCTGCAGCCTGACCGAAATTCCGGGGGGACCAATGCCCTTCGGATCGGAGCTGAACGTTCGCGTCCGCGCCATGGTGGACGGGCACTACACCGGCTTCGGCAAGACCTGCACCATGGTGGGGAACAACAGCTTTGACGGGGGCAGCTTGCAAATGAGCGGTGTGGAGGAACAAGCGGGTAAGCTCTTCCTCTTCCCCAACCCCGTGCGCGATGGCCGAGTGACCCTTCAACTCACAGGTATCTCAACCGATGCAGAGAGCACGGCCATCATCGAGGTGTTCGATGCCATGGGAAGGTTGATCCACTCCGAACAAGGGATGGCCGCTAACGGTGAGTTGAACCATGTGATGAGCTTGGACAGGACGATCGTTACGGGCATGTATCAAGTGGTGCTCGGTGTGAATGGTGAACGTTTCCACGAGCGCTTGCTGATCGATTAGAACAACAGCACAACTCAAGCGCAGGGGCCCCGACGGATCGGGGCCCCTGTTGCTTTGAGACCATGCTGCTACTTTGGAGCCATGCACCCCCAGCGCATCATCGGAGGCCTTGCGTTAGGGGTGGCGCTCCAAACGGCATCCGGGCAGCAGTTGCGCTTCCAGCACCTCACCGTGGAAGATGGCCTCACGGACAATGGGATCACCTGCGTGTACGAGGATCGCGCGGGCTATATCTGGATCGGTACCGAGCGCGGCTTGAACAAGTACGACGGAACCACCGTGCAGCAGGTCGAAGGAACGAACATGTCGATCTCCACAGTGCTCGAGGATCGCGCTGGAACATTGTGGATCGCCACCAAGGACAACGGGCTCCTTCGTATGGACGGCAGTACGGGAGAGCTGCGGACTTTCAACCGATCCGCTGCTCAGCCGGGCACGATCGCCAGCGAAAAACTCACCGCCTTGTACGACCTCAACGATACGACGTTGCTCATCGGTTCACGTGAAGTGACGCTGATGTTCCTGGACAAGCGCACGTTCACGTTCACCTATTGGGTGGACAGCTTGAGCATTTCCCCACGGCATGCTGTACCGCGCCCGGCCAATGCACGTGGTTGGTGCCACGCTCTTGTCCCACTGGACGGGGAGCGCTTGTGGATCGGCTTCCTGAACATGCACCTCAGCTGCATCGCCGATCGGCGCACGGGTGCCGTCGTACAATATGTAACGGTGCTTCGGCCGGGTTCCGAAACACAGACCACCATGGTACTGCATGATGGTATGCTCTACACGGGCGGCTGGCAGAACGGCTTGGATGAATTGTCGCTGGACAAGGCGATGGATCCGTCCATGGTCGGGCCTTGTCCCGCACGCACGATCGCCACCGACGAGGAGGTTACGGCACTGCTGCCCTGGACGAACGGAGAACTTCTCGCGGGCATCCGGCAACGTGGCTTGTACCGTGTGGACCCGGATGCGGGAACGACCGTGCGCATCGCGCGCGACCGGTCAGACCCATCGTCACTCAGCAGCGATCGCGTTCGTTGCCTGCTGCATGACCGCAACGGAACACTTTGGGTGGGAACGGCCGACGGCTTGGACTTCCACGTGCCCGGTACATGGTGCTTCACCATGCAGGACATCTTCGGCGGGGACAGGAGCAACACGCCGGATGTGTTCTTCCACCGGTTGGAAAGCGAAGGAAGCACCGGCATCCGGATCTTCTCTTCCGAAGGATTCTTCGTCCAGGACAGCACAGGCGGTCCGTTCCGTCGCGAGCCCTTCAACTACAACGGGCGCTCGCTGCAGCCCACGGTGATCGCCCGGGATCACCATGGCGGCATGTTGATCGGGACCGAATACGGAATAGCCCGTGGTGTCGACAAGAACGGTTCTCCGGTAGGAGCACTGGAACCCTTCATTCCCGGCAGCATTGGTTACAAGCTCGGTGGTATGTACCAGGTGCGCGGACTGTCGGCTGATACGATAGGATCTCGCCCGGTGTATGTGATCGCGACCCTTGGCTTCGGGGTGCAGGTGATGGATGCGGATACGCTGAAGTTCATCGGTGCTGGAATGCCGAAGGCCGCCGTAGGGCTGAACACGTACAGCTTGGTGAACAGCATGGTGCAGGAGCGCGGCGGGCGCTACTGGTTCGCCACCTCAGGCGGCCTCTATAGTTGGCATCATTCCGAGCCGCTGGCCGTCATTACGCCAGCAACGGAACGGAGCGGTGGATCGGAAGGGATCCTTGCCGACGGTGAAGACGTGCGTCGTGCGGTGCTGCTGCACGATACCCTGTGGGCCGTGACACGTGGCGGGGTACTGCTCCGTTTGGCCAACGGCAAGTTGCGGCGGTTTGCACCGGCGGAGTGGATGCGCGCCGCCATGCATGGCCTTGCCGCGGATGGACGTGGACGGTTATGGATCACTACCGAGAACGGATTGCTGCGTTTCGACCCGGCCGACAGCACATTCCTCCATGTACCGGTGAACGATGGCCGGCGCTTCCGCAAACTCACCGCGGCGATCACCGTATTGCCAGATGGAAGGATGGCGTTCTGCGCCGACAACACGCTGCTCACATTCCGGCCGGAGAATTTCGAGCGGATACCCGAGCTGCCGATGGTTCACCTCACGAAGGCCTCCGCGGCTGGCAAAACGCTGGCGGTGCGGTCCGGCGAAGTGGAGCTGAGCTACCGTTCCAGTGTGATCGACATCGGCGTGAGCGCGCTCGCGTCCGGTCATCCGCAAGCGGCCCTGCTCGATTACCGGTTGGACGATGTGGAGCAGGAGTGGCGGACCGCGACCATGCGCGAGAGCATACGCTACGCTGGCGTACCCGAAGGCACGCACCGCTTGTTGGTGAAAGTGAGGGATGCGTTCGGGCGTGTCGGGCCGGAGCAGGTGCTGCTCATCATTTCGGTGAACGCGCCGTTCTGGAAACGATGGTGGTTCTATGCGATCCTTGCTGCTATGGTGAGCGTCGGCGCGTACGCTTGGTCGCGTTATCGCCTGCAACAAGCGCTGAAACTCCAGGCCGTGCGCAACCGCATCGCCAGCGACCTGCACGATGAGGTGGGGTCTTCGCTCAGTTCAATAACCATCGGGTCGCAACTGGCCACACAACTGAGCAGCTCGGAGAACGAGCAAGTGAAGAACCTGATGGCCAGGATCGGTGAAACGAGCAGCGAAAGCCTGCGGAGCATGAGCGATATCGTATGGGCCATCGACCCGAAGAACGATGAAGGCAATGCACTGGTGAAGCGCATGCAGCGCATCGCCATGGAACTGCTGGAGAGCAAGGGCATCGAGGTGTCGTTCTCGGTGAGCGGCGGTGTGGAGGACCTGAAGTTGCCGATGAACGCGCGCAAGGAGATAGTGTTGATCTATAAGGAAGCGGTGCACAACGTGAGCAAGTACAGCGGAGCGTCCATCGTGCAGGTCTCGCTGCACCGTCGCAACGGCACGTTGGCCATGAGCGTGAAGGACGATGGCAAGGGCTTCGATGTTTCGCTGCACCCCGATGGGCATGGTTTGGGCAGCATGCACAGGCGCGCAACTTCCCTCGGCAGCTCGCTGATATTGATGAGCGCACCGGGCCTAGGTACACTGGTAGGCGTGGAAGTGGACCTCACGAGAATTCGGGATTGATGCCTGCGGGGGTTTTGTGTCGATTTGTCGCAAACTCCCATCCATGCGTTCTTGCTACCCCGCGTCCATTCTCCTTGGCATTCTTCCTTTCACGCTTCAGGCGCAGAACGAGGTAGAACCGAACGACCTGTACACACAGGCCAACTTTTGGCCCGAGAATACCGCGATCACGGGCACGAGTTGCTTGGTCCTTGGGGGCACCTTGGATGTCGATTGGTACATGATCGTTCCTTCCGAACAAGGGATGATCACCGTAACTGCAACGGTTTCCAACAATACCGCCGGCTTCTACGGCATCAGCATCCAGTTCTTCCAGCAGGACGGCACCACGTTGTACTGGAACACCAGTGCGGTATCGAACCCGGTGCCATACACTTCGCAGACCGTTCGCTATTGCACCGGCACAGATACCCTGTATGTCGCGGTCGCCACCGGGTTGGACCATTGCGAATACTACACCCTGAGCTATGCGGTGACACCGCCAGCGTTCGCCAACGATGCCGAGGACAACGACGACCTGGCCAACGCCACACCACTGGCACCCAGCACTTGGACCGAAGGCCGTTTGGAGTTCGCCTTCGATGACGGTGTGGACTGGTACAGTATCCTGCCGCCACAGGTCGGACGCTATGAACTCACAGTGGAAGCCAGCTACCAGACCGATGGAACGGCGGTGGGCGGGATCAACACGCAACTCTTTGATGCGAACGGCAACTTGGCCGCCAACCAAGGCGCGCAGGTGGGCGCCAACACCGTGATCACCACGGAGAACACGGTTTCGTGCTTGGGCGACGTGCCGTACTACTTGCTGATCGGATCGAACAGTTCGGTCTGCGGTGTTGCGTACCGGTTCAAATGGGAACTGGTGCCCACGGTCTTCGGAAACGATACCGAGCCCAACAACACGGCTCCGCTAGCGAACTACTTTCCACCTGATGTGCCGCAACCCGGAGTACCGGGCGATACCGATTGGTGGAAGCTCTACAAGCCTTACAACGGCGACCTTCAACTCAACGTGCGCGCTGCGTTCATCGATGCAGGTAACGGCGACTTCACCGTGCAGGTCTTCAACACCGCGATGCAACTGCTGTCCAATGGCGGCATCACGCCGGGCCAGAACAATGTGCCTTCCTCACTCTTGGTGACCGTGCCCGCCACCGTCCCTGATTCGTTCTACATACAGGTCTACAACAATTCCTTCGACTGCGGTTCGTATGAGTTGAGTTATGCGAGCCAATACGTGGGGATCCATCCGCAAGACGAGCGGTCCGGGATAGTGACCGTACATCCGAACCCATCGAATGATGCGTTCACGTTCCGTTGCAATGATGCGCGGATCGCATCGATCATGATCACGGATGTGGAAGGACGCCCGGTGACCGAGCAGGAAGTCAACGGGCTTGGCTCGTTCATGTGGGATGCCACCGGTGTACGAGCAGGCAGCTACCTCGCCCGCATGACCACGGTCGATGGTTCCACTTCCGTGGTCCGCTTGGTGAGGACGCCTTGAACGGAGGGTCGATCCCCAATGGGATGGAAAGACACGGCCAAGTCACGCGCTGATCAACCCCTTACCTTGTGAGCATGTCCCCCATCCGCGTCATCGCCTTCGAGGACAACAAGGACATGCGAGACATGTTCCGCATGCTCGTTGATGCGCAAACGGATATGATCTGCGTTGCCGTGCAGCCCGATCTGAGCCAGATGATGCGGGACATCGACGCGGCACGACCGGATGTGATCGTGATGGACATCCAGATGCCGGGCATGAACGGCATCGACGGGGTGCGGGCCATCAAAGGCCGTTATCCCGAGGCGCGCATCCTGATGCAGACCGTCTTCGAGCAGGAGGACAAGGTGTTCGATGCGATCTGCGCCGGTGCAAGCGGCTACATCCTCAAAACGGCCAACGCGCAGGACATGATGCAGGCCATACGCGACGTACACGCGGGGGGCGCCCCAATGACCCCTGCTATTGCCATGAAGGTCCTCTCCCGCTTCCGGGCGAACGAGTCGGTGACCTCCACCGAGGACTTCCACTTGAGCGAACGCGAGAAAGGGGTCCTGACCTTGTTGGTGAAAGGACGCAGTTACAAGATGATCGCCGAGGAGCTGGCCATCAGTTACCACACGGTGGACAGCCACATGCGCAAGATCTACGAGAAGCTGCATGTGCACAGCAACGCCGAAGCCGTGAGCAAGGCGGTGAGCAAGCGGTTGGTTTAGCTCTAGGCGCTAAGGTTTCGCCTGGGGGATCAAAAGACACTTGAGGTGCACGGATCCCACCGTCGTTGAGCGCAGGAGAGGCCATCCGGGAGGGTGGCCTTCCCTTTTCAACCGGACAAGTCCCGGCCAAGCGGGGCATTGCCCGGAAAGGAATTTGCCTACTTTGGCGCCCGCTTCCACAAAAACACACACCCGGAAGCATCTCAAACCGTCAGTGGACATGAACATTTACGTAGCGAACATTCCGTACAGCGTTAAGGACCAAGACCTTCAGGAACTGTTCGGCCAGTACGGCGAAGTGACGTCGGCGAAGATCATCTTGGACAAGGCAACCAACCGGAGCCGCGGATTCGGCTTCGTGGAAATGAGCAACGACGAGCACGGACGTGCGGCGATCGCTGCTCTGAACGGTTTCGGCGTCAGCGGCCGTGATCTGGTGGTGAACGAGGCCCGTCCGCGTACTGAAGGTGGTGGCGGTTTCGGCGGTGGTGGCGAGCGTCGCGGTGGCGGTGGCTACGGTGGTGGAGGTGGTGATCGCCGCGGTGGCGGTGGCTATGGT
>JBATMK010000152.1:0-8926 GCA_049289815.1 Flavobacteriales bacterium | reverse complement strand
TGTCGGGTTGGGCCAAAACAGGTTGAACAGCTCAAGCGAGGTCGCTGAATGAACGAAGCTGCCATCACCATCGTTGGGTCCGAAGTCGTGATCATCCCAGATGGCGTAATGGCTAGTGCTGGTGAGGAGGCGCTGCAACTCCGGCAAGGATCGCGTGTGCGTGTAGCGATGCACCATGCCACTGCGCGAATCCCAATCCGGCTCCCGTAGATAGATGTTATCGCCCAGCCACAGCATCAGGTCCGGGTTGCGATCGGCAATGCTGTTGAAGATCCGATAGTCGCCACCGTAAGGCTTGCCCGGCCGGTCATCGGCTTCCTCGTTCACGTAGTTGCAACTGCCCATTGCCACGGTGAACTCCGGCGGCTCTGTACGCCATTGCCAGAGCGTCTGTGTGGAGAAGCTGTACGGCCGGGGCATGTATGTGGATGTCGGCACCACATCGTTGGTGAACACATTGTAACGGTAGGTATGGCCGGGCTCCAGATCGGGGAGGTGGAAGGTGAGTACGTGAGCATCGTTCGCCGGAGCGGTGGATCGCTTCGCGAAATGCGGAACGCCGTTCACATCGGCGCTATCGGAGTAGGCCACGTAGGCATTGCAGTCCGTCGTGCATTGCACCCAGATCGTGGCGTCGGTCATGGTCACCGGACCGAGCATGACCACCGGTGGTTCTTGAGCGAATGCCGACCCGGTGAGCAGGAAGGTCAATAGGACAAGTCTGGAGCGCATGGGAGTGTGCTTGTCGGGCAAAGGTGCGCGTGAACGCCCTGCCGTTGAAAAGCGATCGTTGGCGACACGGAAAGCGACCATTGACGGCTTCTAATCTTGTGTCATGAGCAAGCTCCTCAATTCCGAACCCATTGCCCTGGACTTCGGCCTGTTGCTGATGCGTGTGATGGCAGGTGGCGGAATGCTGTACGGGCACGGCTGGAACAAGCTGGTGCACTTCGGGGACAAGATGGATTCGTTCGCTGACCCCTTCGGGATCGGCCCAACGTTCTCGTTGATCCTGGTCGTCTTCGCCGAGGCCATCTGCTCAACGCTGGTGATGCTGGGGCTCTGGCTGCGGGTGAGCACCATACCGGTGATCGTGGCGATGATCGTGGCGGCATTCGTTTCGCACGCTGGCGATCCTTTCGGCGACCGCGAATCGGCGCTGTTCTACCTGGCCGCCTTCATGACGTTGTTCTTCACGGGCAGCGGACGCTTTGCCCTGGATCGGGTGTCCTTCAGCTGATCGCCTTCCCCTGCAAGCGGTTGTGGAAGTCGCGGTAGTGCGCGGCGCTGGCTTCGGCTACATTCACGGCGTTCAACGTCTCTCCATGTACAAAAGGATACTACCGGCACTGGTTGCTGGCTTCATCGGCATCGCCGCCGATGCCCAGATCGCATTCACCAATAACAACACCTTGCTCACGGGGAGCTATGGCAACCCGGCCTGCGTTGTGGATATGAACGGCGACCACCTGGACGATGTCGTGCGTATGAACGGCCCTCAACTCACCATCGCCTATCAGCAGACCGGCGGCGGTTTCGTACAGGGCAGCTTCGCCACGACACAGAGCAACAACCTGCGCAGCCTGTGCGCTGGGGATCTGGACAACAACGGCTACAACGACATCTGCATCGGCGATAGCAGCCATGTCTCGTTCCTCTACGCCAATAACACCGGCACCTCTTACTTCAACTTGTACTACCCGGACCCTATCCACAGCCAGCGCAACACCATGGCCGATGTGGACAACGATGGCCAGTTGGATGCCTTCGTGTGCAACTTGGATGGGCAGAGCCGACCCTATCGCAACAGCGGTGGATTGGTGGGCGCGGACCAGTCGCTCATCAACACGCTCGCAGCGGCCGGCAATTCGGCGGCGATCTGGTGCGACTACGACGCCGACGGCGACGCCGACCTGTACATCACCAAGGGACTGGATGGTGCCTTGCCCGGTAGCCCTGAACGTGTCAATCTGCTCTACAGAAATGATGGTGGGGGCACATTTACCGAAGTGGGGTTGGCTGCGGGCATTGCCGACGATGAACAGGGCGGTAGCACGCTCTTCGAGGACTTCGATAACGATGGGGATTTTGACGCGTTCATCAAGAACGTGGCTGGTCAGAACCGCTTCATGCTCAACAACGGCAACGGTACGTTCACGGATATCATTGGGTCCACCGGGATCTATCCGTTGGCATTCGGTATCGATGAAATACTCGCCGCCGATTTCGATAACGATGGCTGGGTGGATCTGATACTTCCTTCTCCAACGGGCACGTATCGCAACAACGGTGACCTCACCTTTTCGCTCATGGCATCCGTGCCGAACAACGGGGGCGTGGGGGATCTGAACGACGATGGCTGGTTGGATCTGGTGTTCGGCTTCAACATCTACTTCAACAACGGTGGCACCAACCACTGGGTGAAGGTTGAGTTGGACGGCCTCCAGAGCAACAACAACGGTATCGGCTCACGCATTGAACTGTACGGTAGTTGGGGACGACAGATCCATGAAGTGCGGAGCGGGGAGGGTTTCGCCCACATGAACAGCTTGCACGCACACTTCGGTATCGGTTCCGCAACCGCTATCGACTCCATGGTGGTGCGCTGGCCCAGTGGTACGGTAACGCACGTGCCGCAGCCCGCCATCGACCAATTGCATGTGATCCCTGAGGCGGAATGCATCGGAGCCCCGGCCGTGATCCAGAGCATCGGGAATACCGTTCTCTGCGTTGGCCAGACCGTGACGTTGGAAGCCACGGCACCTTACTCCATCTACGCCTGGAGTAATGGCGCGATCACCCCGACGATCACGATCGATCAACCCGGTGATTACAGTCTGGTGGCGTACGATGCGAACAACTGCATAGCGCAGAGCAACGTGCTCACGATCCAGGTCCAAACTGCCGAGATCCCGGAGATCACGGTGAACGGAGGAACGACGTTCTGCGAAGGTTTCCCGGTTGAACTGGTGTCGTCCGTGGCCACCAACATCGAATGGAGCAATGGACTAAGCGATCAAACGATCCTGGCTGACGTTGGCGGTACCTATACCGTTACCAGTGCTGGTCCGTGCGGGGTCTTCACCAGCGCACCGGTGGAGATGATCATGAACCCCGCACCAGCGGTCCCCGTGGCCAACGACGTGTCGATCCCGGCACCTGGGGTGGCAACCTTGAGCGCGACCGGTGACAGCATCCTGTGGTACGATGCACTGGGTGCCACAACGAGTATCGGCAGCGGCAATATTTGGGACACGCCCTTCCTCAACAGCACCACCAGTTTCTGGTGCGAAGAGAACGCCATGTACGGTGGTTCGCTGGAGACCGGCGGCAAACCGGATAACAGCGGTGGTGGAGGTTTGCCTGCGTCAGGTGCGTACGTCTGGTTCAACGCCACGGAGCCCTTCACGATCCTGGAAGTGACCGTGTATGCATTGAGCGATGGGATGCGCACGATCCAGCTGTGCGATTCGAGCGGAGCTGTGTTGCAAACGATCAACATCAACATCCTTACCGGAACGCAAGTGCTGGCCCTCGACTTCGATGTTCCCGTGGGCAATTACCTGAGCCTCCGACTTCCACAGGCCAACCTGTACCGGAACAATTCAGGCGTGTCCTACCCATACGCTATCGGTATGGTGGGCACCATGTTCGACACGCCGTTCGGCACCAGTTATTACTACTACTTCTACAACTGGCAGATCCAGAAGGCCGTGATGCTCTGTCCCAGTGCCCGGGAGGAAGTGGTGGTGACCGTGGGCCCGGTCGGGATGTCGGAGACGGGTGCTCCGCAGCTTGGGGTCCATCCTGTGCCATCCACTGATGCACTTCATGTCGAAGGCGTCCTCGTGAACGATCGTTTGCGTCTGACCGATGCGCTGGGCCGGGTAGTGTTGGAGCGGATGGCCAAGGATCAAGGGAGCATGGTGATCGATGTGAGCGCCTTCCCTGCTGGCAACTATTCGCTGGTGGTGGTAGGAACGGAAAGGACGGTATCGAGGAAGGTCGTGCTGGTCAGGTGAGCGGTGTGACCTCCGTGGCCGATCGCGTCAGTAGCACGCAACACTGACCCAACAAACCAGTAACCATGTTTGACGAGATCCTCGACCAACTCAAGAACCAGGTCGGCCCGCAGCTTATGCAGAAGGCCGGCCTGAACGAAGAACAGACCAATGGCTCCATCAACGCCGCAGCCGACAGTGTGAAGGAAGTGATCGGTGGCGGTGATGGTTTCGGCCTGGACGATGCACTGAACCTGTTCAGCAGCGCGAAGAACAGCGCGAACGCGGACAACCTGTTGAGCAACATCGGCAACGTGTTCCAAGGCAAGCTTACCAACGACGTTGGCCTCGATGCAGGAAAGGCCGGCGGCGTAGCGGCCCTGGTCATGCCCATACTTACCAAGTTGCTCGGCGACAAGATCGGCGGCGACGCCGGGAACCTTGAGAGCCTGTTCGGCAACTTAGGCGGCGGCGGCATCGCCGATATGGCAAAGGGTTTCCTGGGTAAGCTCTTCAAGTAAAAAACCGGGACAAGGGCGATATCAATGCCCCCTTCGGACATTCAATTTCCACCAACACCAACACAAGCCATGGGAGTCCTGAAAGTGATCGAGATCCTTGCCAGCAGCAGAACGAGCTGGGAGGACGCTGCCGCGAATGCGGTGAAAGAAGCCAGCAAGAGCGTGCGCGGTATCCGCTCGGTGAACATCAAGAACCAGAGCGCGGTGGTCGAGAAAGGCAAGATCAAGGAGTACCGGATCAACTGCAAAGTCGTTTTCGCCATTGAGTAGTGGCGAGCACAGGCCCGTGCATGTGGTGCGGGGATGGAGAGGGCTGCAAGGCCCTCTTCTTCATTTCTACATTCACCCCCAATGGCTGACATGAACGGATTCACCGCTGCGATGCGGGCGGGTTATGGTGCAACGACCGGACAATTGGTTCTGGGTGCACCGCTCTTCAAAGGCGAATGCGCACCGGGTGTGCAGGTGAAGATCCCCTTGCGCACCATGAACCGCCATGGCTTGATCTGCGGGGCCACAGGTACCGGTAAAACGAAGACGCTGCAGGTGATCGCCGAACAGCTCAGTTTGAACGGCGTGCCCTCGTTGCTCATGGACATCAAGGGCGATCTGAGCGGGTTGGCGGCGACCGGTGCGCCGAACGACAAGATCACAGCCCGCCACGCGCGCATGGCCGTGCCCTACGAACCCATGGCGATGCCCGTTGAACTGCTCAGCCTGAGCAAGGAGCCTGGCGCCCGGTTGCGCGCCACCATCAGCGAGTTCGGGCCGGTGCTGCTCTCGCGCATCCTTGAGTTGAACGACACTCAAGGCAGCGTGTTGAGCCTGGTCTTCAAGTACTGCGACGACACGGGACTGCCACTGCTCGACCTGAAAGATCTCCGGCGCATCCTTCAATACACCATCGACGAGGGTAAGACCGAGGTGTCCAAGGCCTACGGCAATGTGAGCCCGGCCACCGTGAACACCATCCTGCGCAAGCTCATCGAAGTGGAACAGCAAGGAGCGGACACGTTCTTCGGCGAGCGCAGCTTCGACGTGCATGACCTGCTTCAACAGCGTGATGGCAAGGGCGTGGTGCATATCGTGCGCCTAACCGATATACAGGACCGGCCACGCTTGTTCAGCACGTTCATGTTGTGTCTGTTGGCGGAGATATACGCGACCTTCCCCGAGCAAGGCGACGCCGACAAGCCCAAATTGGTGCTCTTCATCGACGAGGCTCACTTGATCTTCAACTCGGCCACCAAGCCGCTGCTGGAACAGATCGAAACGATCATCAAGCTCATCCGCTCCAAAGGCGTTGGGATCTACTTCTGCACACAGGATCCAAGCGATGTTCCGGAAAGCGTGCTGGGCCAGTTGGGCTTGAAGGTGCAGCATGCCTTGCGAGCCTTCACGGCGAACGACCGCACCACCATCAAGAAAACCGCGCAGAACTATCCGCTCACGGAATTCTACAACACCGAATCACTGATCACCGAGCTTGGCATCGGTGAAGCCTTGGTAACGGCTTTGAGCGAAAAGGGAACACCGACACCCCTGGCGCACACCCTTATGCGCGCACCGATCACACGAATGGACGTGCTTTCTCCGTTGGAAGTATCAGGGTTGGTCGCGCAGAGCACCTTAGCCGGCAAGTACAACGAGGCGATCGACCGCGAAAGCGCTTTCGAACTGCTGGAAAAGCGGCTGAAAGGGGAGGAGAAGAGCCAAGAGGAGGAGGAGCCCAAGACCAAGCGCACAGCGAAAAAGGAAACCAGCACGATCGAGGACATCAGCAAGAACACCATGGTGCGGCAAGTCGGTCGTACGGTGTTCCGGGAGCTGGCCCGCGGCCTGCTTGGCGTACTCGGAGTGAAAACAAGAAGGTGATGAGAACGGGATGGCGCGCCATCGGCGCAGCGGTGTTGTTGCAGCTCGGTTGTGGACAGGAGGCAACCACGAGCAGGGCAGAGGCCAAACCACAGCAGGATGGAGGCGAACTGCAGCCGATCGTGGCGGCAACCGTCGTGTCGTACAACGTGGAGAACCTCTTCGATACGAAGAACGATCCCGCGCTCCAAGGCGACAACGAATACCTGCCCGAGGGTGAACTGCGTTGGACCGAGGAGCGGTACCGGACAAAACTGAAGCATCTGGCCGAGGCCATTGCCATGAGCGGGCCGGAGTTGCCCATGATCATCGGGCTCGTGGAAGTCGAGAACGCACAGGTAGCGCTGGATCTGGCGATCACACCGCCGCTCGACAAGGGCAACTACATCCTGCAGCACTTCGATTCACCCGACGAACGCGGCATTGACGTGGCTTTGCTCGTGCAGGACGGACCACTCTGCCGTGCCGACTTTGCCGAGGCCTTGGCCGTTCATCTTCCCGGTGATGCCACACGCGACGTTCTCTATGCGAGGTTGCTGCTGGAGAACGGGGAAGCACTGCACATTTTCGTGAATCACTGGCCCAGCCGGCGCGAAGGCGTGCGGGAGAGTGAACCCAAGCGCATGGCCGCAGCCGCGGTGGTGCGCAAGAAGGTGGACGCGATCCTTACCGTCGATGCGAACGCTCGCATCATCATCATGGGCGATCTGAACGATGCTCCATTGGACCGCAGCATCCGCGATGGCCTTGCGGCTTCATTGGATACCAGTTCCAAGGACCGCGACCTGTACGACCTGGTGAACCTCGATGAACGCCCGAACGCGGGCAGTCACCAGTTCGACGGCGAATGGGCCTACTTGGACCACATCATCGTAAGCCGCGGCATGCTCTGGCCCAGGAGCGGGTTCCATGCCTTGAGCGCAGGGGCTGTGCAGGACAGCCGATTACTGTTCGATCATCCGCGCTTCGGGTCTTCGCCCAACCGCACTTACGGAGGCAGGGGCGTGTACCATGGTGGTTACAGCGATCACCTTCCCGTAGTGCTACGGATGGCCGTTAATGATGAAGCCCCTCCGGACACATCAGGAGGGGCTTCCGATTAACTCGCGGTGGATCAGTCACGCCGACCCATGTACAGGGCGATGTAGTAGAGCAGCGTGGCCAGCGAACCAATGGCAGCGACCACGTACGTGCGGGCGGCCCATTTCAAGGCATCCTCGCTCATGGCGTATTCAGCCGTAGTAACGATGCCGCGCTGCTTCATCCATACCAACGCACGGTTGCTCGCATCATATTCCACCGGAAGGGTGATGAAGGCGAAAAG
The DNA here is from genome assembly GCA_049289815.1 of Flavobacteriales bacterium. Lineage (GTDB taxonomy): Bacteria > Bacteroidota > Bacteroidia > Flavobacteriales_F > PHOS-HE28 > PHOS-HE28. The sequence goes on along the minus strand of JBATMK010000152.1, from coordinate 1,205 downwards.
CGTCGTTACGGCGAACATCACGATACCGGCCAGCAGCAATCCGTTGCCGAATGTTCCGGCCAGAAGCAATCCACCGAGGATCACCCACTGCATGAAGCGGCTGCTGACGTTCACCACCGGAACCAGCGTGCTGCGCATCTTCAGCCAGCTGTAAGCCGTGGCGTGCTGGACGGCATGTCCGCATTCATGAGCCGCCACAGCGGCGGCGGCAGCGTTGCGGCTATGGAAAACCGGATCACTCAGGTTCACGGTCTTCTTCGTTGGATCGTAGTGATCCGTTAGCTGACCGGGCACAGAGATCACTTTCACGTCCCGGATCCCATTGTCCGCGAGCATTTGCATGGCTACCTCCTGGCCGCTCATCCCGTTGGCCAAAGGCGTTTTGCTGTACTGCGTGAACTTGCTCTTCAACCGCTGGCTCACAAGAAAACTGATGCCGAACATCAGGATACCGATGATCCAAAGCCCCATCATCCCCGTTCCCATTGTCTTTGTGTTTGGTGCAAGCCATACAAACCTGACGCCATCGGGTTTGTTCCGTCAGGTTGTCACTTTTCCTCTTCAGCCTCGGCCAGCTTGATCTGCTCATCCATCATCTCCTCCCAGACCTTCAAGGAAGCCTCATCCACCTTTCCTTGGGTTCGGGCCTGCTTCTTCATGAAGCGCCACATGGCCGCCTTCTTGATCTCGTAAGCGGTGTGGACGGTGTATTCGCTCTTTGCCTCGTTGAAGTAGGTCTCTTCACCCACTTTCCGCAGATCGGCGATCTCGGTGCTCAGCACGTCGCGGACCAGGGTCTGGAATTTGTCGGCCACTTCGCTGGCATTCGCGCTACCGGTTTCGCCCAGATACTGGTCGCTTACCGAGCGGACCGTGCTGCCCACTTGGCCAGCCAGCTGGTTCTTGGCGTCTAGATCACTCTTGCTACGGGCGATGTTCTGTTTGGTGCTTGTACCCCGGCCGGTCCCACGGAACCACCGGTTGTTGCTCTCGTAACTGGAGCCGGTGAAAGGTTGGTCCACCTTCACCCCGGCCGGCCCGGCTGTTTTCGCCTTGCAAGCGGCGAAAGTGATGGAGATCAACACGAAGAACAGCCAAGCGGAAAGGGGGATGCGAAGGGACATGGTGAGCTGATTTGGACCTCATCAAAGAAAACACTGTGCCAGCGGGTTGTCACAGACCGTCACGCGGACCACCGACCAAGC
>JBATMK010000151.1:0-4351 GCA_049289815.1 Flavobacteriales bacterium | reverse complement strand
GGTATGATGACCGCAGCACCGGTGACGATCACCGCGCCCGGCATTTCCGTTATCGACTTCACCCTGCCAGGCACCGCGCTATACGGAACGGCCGCCATGTCGACGAACGGTGGTGTGCGAACGCAATGGTCGGGGAATGTGGTCCGCGACGGAAGTCTGCGGTACACCGGCGCCAGCAACGACCGCGATCCCATTCTGGTGGCTGTCGGGGGCACCGTGCCCACGGCTACCACAACAGGTTACCGCGTCGAGGACGTCAACATGGATGCCGTGGTGAAGTACACCGGTGCCAACAACGACCGCGATCCGATACTGGTGAGCGTTGGTGGAACGATCCCAACGGCGGTGCGGATGGAACAGCTCCCATAACATGATCATCGAATGAAGAACCTCTTGAGACTGGAGGAAGCGGCGCAGTTTTCAGCCTGCCTGGCGTGTTTGATCATCGGTGATGTTGCGTGGTGGTGGTACGTGTTGCTTCTGCTTGGTCCCGATATCGGCATGTTGGGTTACTTGATCAATGCGCGGGTCGGAGCAGTGTGCTACAACCTTTTGCACCATAAGCTGGTGGCGATGGCGGTATTGCTCCTTTCCATCCAGTTCGGCTATATCGGCGCGGATGGGGACCCCAAGGTTCACTTACTCTTGTTCGATATCGGCTTGGTGCTTTACGGCCACGCCAGCATGGACCGCATCTTCGGCTATGGCCTCAAGTATGGTGATGCTTTCAAGCACACGCACCTCGGCTGGATAGGAGGGAAGAGCGAGGGGGAAGTGGCAAGGGGTAAGGGGTAAGGGGTAAGAGCGGTGCAGGTTCACATGGGTATCAAGATCGAACGGTTCGAGGATCTGCACGTATGGCAGAGAGCGCAGGACCTGGCTGTGTTCGTGTATGCGCGGCTGTCCGAATGCAAGGACTACAAGTTCAAGAGCCAGTTCACCGATGCCTGTGTCTCGATCTCGAACAACATCGCCGAAGGGTTCGATCAACCGACAACCACGAATTACGTGCGCTATCTGCACATTGCGCGCACGTCATCGAACGAGACACGATCGATGTCTTATCTGGCCTTACGCCTCAACTACCTCGTCAGCGAGGATCAAGCACATGTTCTCAAAGAGTGTGAGGAGATCTCCCGAATGCTCCGGTCAATGATCGAAAAGCTGGAAGCCAAGATCGTCCGGGATGGTCCAAGGAGGCCGACCCCATAGGCAAGCTTACCCCTTCCCCCTTCCCACTATACCCTCAGTTCACCTTCATCACGTTCCTCACCTGCATATCGCCCTCGTTCTCCAGGCGACAGGAATACATGCCGCTGCGCATGCCCGCGAGGTTGGCTGTGGCCTTGTAGGTGCCGGGCGCCAGGGTCTGGTTCACCAGCAGTTGGACCATGGAACCGGCAGCGTCGAACATTTCGAGCCGCACGTTCCCTGACTTCAGCGTGGTGAACTCCACCGCGGTTTCTTGTTGGAACGGGCTCGGATAGATGTTGAGCAACTGCACACCGGCCGTTTGATTGTCCTCCGATAATCCCATGGCGACGCAACCGGCGGGATCCACGATGGGCAGGGTGGAATAGGTTCCGAGCAGCGTGTCGTCGATGGCCCATTGGGGCAGGCAGAACCAATCCTTCAGCACGCTGGCATACACCGTACGGAAGTCGTGCTGCATGTCCACGTTCGTTTCGCTGTCGGTGTTGGGGTCGATCGCGGGATTGGCGCCCACGATGCCGGGAAGCACGTGATCGCCGAAGAAGAACATCGGTGCCGCCGCTCCATGATCGGTGCCGCGCGAGCCGTTGCTCTTCACCCGCCGCCCGAATTCGCTGAAGGTCATGCCCAGCACGCGATCGCTGAGGCCAAGCCCCTGCAGGTCATTTTGGAAAGCATGGATGGCATCGCTGACGCCTTGCAGCAGGTCGGCGTGCTTGCCCACGGTGGTATCGAGCAGCGTGGTCTGCTGCGCATGTGTGTCGAAGCCCGTATCGCTCACCCAGTACACCTTGGTCTTCAAGCCGCCGCAAATGAGCTGTGCCACGATCTTCAATGCCTGGCCGAGTTGCGCACCCGGTGCTGAGCCGGTGGGGTAGAGGCTGCTCTGCTGGCAGTTCATGTTCGCCGCCGCTTCGATCACGTCGCCGTACTGATCGGTCTGGCGTTGTACCAAGCGGATCATGTTCAAGCGATCACCGGCGCAGTTGGTGGGTGCGGGATCCAGGAAGATGTTCCCGGCCAGGTCCAGTGGATCGCTGGTGTTGTTGATCGCAGTGCCCATGGCCACACCGAGGTTCTGCATGCCGATGCCCACGGGGCCGCCCACGCGGATGGCCAGCGGATCGGGCATGTCGGTATTGGGGAAGCCGACCGGATAGTTGGGATATTCCAGGCTGAGGTAGCGCCCGATCCATCCGCTGCTGAGCACATCGTTCGCGTTGCTGGCGGTTTCCCAGATGTCGGTGCTACGGAAGTGGCTGAAGTTGGGGTTGGGATAACCCACGCCCTGTATGATGTTCAACTTGCCATCATCCCACAATGAACGCAGGCCGGTCATGGCCGGGTGGAAACCGGTAAGGCCATTGGTGCCTTGCAGGGGCAACACACTGTTCACCGGCAGCAGGATGTTGCTGCGGAATTGCGTGAGTAAGCTGTACTGGTCGAGCGGCACCACGGTGTTGAGGCCGTCGTTCCCGCCATACAACTGAACGATCACCAGCACACGATCCTCCTGGGGGCTCAAGCTCAGGAGCGGGCCGAGCATCGAATCGTTGCATGCGGTGAGCACGTAACCGCCCACGGAAGCGAGCGAGGTGCGGCGTATGAAGTCCCTTCTGTTCATGCGTTACATGAGTTGGGCTTCTGCGGCTCCCTGCATGGCCAGGAAAAGCGAGGTGAGCATGCCGGGCACCATTTGCGCCGCCGGATCCTGTGTGTTCGGGTCGGCTATGTAGGTGGCGTACGCCACCGTCCAATACAAGTCGCTCACCTGGCCCAGCAACAAGTGCTCGACCTTCAGTTGGTCCTTGACGGATTGCGAGACGGGGACAGCGAAAAGGAGATCGGCGGCTTCGGCCACCAGCACGTTCGGGTCGCCAGGATCGCTGAATTCCTGCACCACGGCAACGAAGTCGACCTTGTATTCCAGGTTCGCGTTCTGCGGCAGTACGGTCTGTGGCGGACTGAGGACGCCGAGGTAGGAGAGGCGTTCCCACGTGTGTTTGCGCGCTGAGTATTGCGCGCTGTCCATCCAAAGGGCATCGTAGATCGGCTGTTGGTAATAGGCCGGCCAACCGGCCACGTTGGGTGCTTCGCCCACGGACTGGCCGCAGTCGGCCATGTAACCCCTGATGTCGCTCCAGATGTCGTACTGCGCTTCGAAGAGCGATGCATCCGGCAATGGCATGCGCAGGTTGCGGACGGTTCCCACCACCAGGTCGATCGGGCTCTTCACCATGCAACCGATCACTTCCGCACTGAAGAAATGATCGCAGGTAAGCAATGCGCCGATCACCGTGCGCATCTGGTCCGGTGCGGTGGCATTGTCGCGGAAGATCTGCGCCAGTGGCACGATCACGTTGGTTTCGGCGGCGGCATCGATCTCCGTGTGCACGAACCAGCGGAACAGTTGCCGACAAACGAACAAGGAGCATTCCTCCTTGCCCACGATCATGTCCAGCAGCGCATTGATCTCCAGTGCACCACCATTGGGGCCGGGCTGCCCTTGGATCGCCGCGTTGTTGAAGAACGCGCTGAACTGCTTGTCGGTGGCGTCGTGGTTCGCTTCGGTGAAGACCACGATCGGCAGGATCGGGTTACCGCCGGATTCTTCCACTACCGTCCAGCCGGTGAGCAGCCGCGCCGCCTCGGCGACATCGCCTTGTGTGTAGCCACTTCCCTCACCCAGCGTGAAGAGCTCCATGAGTTCACGCGCGTAGTTCTCATCGGGCGCGGTGCCCATATTGAGGTAACCGTTCAGGTACAACAGCATCGCGCCGTCCACCGTCAGATCATAGATCAACTGGCGGAAGTTGCCCAGGCAGCCATTGCGCAACGTCTGGTTGTAGGCGTAGCACAGTTCAGCGTTCAGTACGGTGCCCGATTGGTTCGGCACGTGGTTGTACCAGAAGAGGGTCATCTTCTCGCGCAGGTTGCGCTCCTGTTCCAGCATCAGGCCGGTCCACCAATCGATATAGCTCTTGGTGCGCGGGCTGGTGGGGTTGGGCGGTTGGCCCGGTATGCGGATCGTGTTGATCCACGTGGTGCCGAAGGGGACATCGGGATCCACCAACGAAGGGTCGGGAACACCGTTGCCATCCGGATTACTGTATGCCTTGATCGGCGGCGTGGTGTTGTT
>JBATMK010000150.1:0-13005 GCA_049289815.1 Flavobacteriales bacterium | reverse complement strand
GTTCAAGGCGTTGTTCCATGCCAGCACGGTGGTGAGAAGGTTCGTCAGTGCAATGCCCGGTGGGTTGAAGCGCTTCGTCTGTGATTTGATCGCGGTGTTCGTCTACCTGCCGTTCGTACTGCTGGCTCGGCTTGTGAAAATCATGGGTGGCGGCACTTGGAAGAAAGTTCCGTTGAGCTACTACGTCGGGAAACGCTTCCTCATCATCCGCAACGATGCCTTGGACCGGTTCGGTACTCCGTTGGAACAGCGTTTCACCAAGGAACAGATGCGGCGTATGATGGCCGATGCGGGATTGAGCGACATCCGGTTCTCGGAGAACGCGCCGTACTGGCACGCGCTGGGTACGAAGAACTAAGAGGAGGGGCGGTTGCGGATCATCCCGCATTGCTCCCGGTTACTTTCGCCGACCCTTTGCCGCATATGCCCCGCATCCTGTTCATTGCCAGTCACCGTCCGCAGCGAGCGCCCGGCCAGCGTTTCCGTTTCGAACAGTACGTCCCGCACTTGGAACGCAACGGCTGGCAGTGCGAACTGAGCCATCTGGTGAACGAGGCCGATGACAAGGTGCTCTACAGCCCGGGCAACTACTTGAAGAAGGCGCGGTTCGTGGCCAAGTGCAACAGCATCCGACGCCGCGACGCTGCTCGCGCCAACGACTTCGACATCATCTTCATTTTCCGCGAAGCGCTCATGACCCGCAGCATTGCGAATGAACAGCAGATGCGGAAGAGCCGCGCCAAGCTCGTTTTCGATTTTGATGACGCGATCTGGTTGCCCAATGTGAGCGATGCCAACCGCCGGTGGAACTGGATGAAGGATGCCGGCAAAACACCCAAGCTCATCGCGCTGTGCGACCTCATTCTCGCTGGCAACCAGTACCTGGCCGACTATTCGAAGCCGTTCAACAAAAACATCGTGGTGATGCCCACGACCATTGACACGGACGAGTACCGGCCTGCGGAACGCGGTGGCAATGGAGCCATAACGATCGGTTGGAGCGGCAGCATCACCACCATCCAGCATTTCAAGTACGCCCTTCCTGCGTTGCGGGAACTGAAGCAGCGCTTCGGCGAGCGCATCAAGTTCCGTGTGATCGGCGATGGCACCTTCCGGGAGCCTTCATTGGGAATTGACGGCGTGCCCTGGCGCAAGGACACGGAAGTCGCGGACCTCAATGCCATCGACATCGGCATCATGCCCCTGCCCGATGATGAATGGGCGCGCGGCAAATGTGGTCTGAAAGGCCTGCAGTACATGGCCCTCGGCATACCTACGCTCATGAGCCCGGTGGGGGTGAACGGCGATATCATCTCCGACGGTGTCAACGGCTTTCTGGCCAGTTCCACGTCGGACTGGGTGGAGAAGATCGCACGGCTGGTGGATGATGCCGACCTTCGGCAACGCATGGGAGCAGCGGCCCGGAGCACCGTGGAGGAACGCTACAGCTTGAGGGCTTGGCAGGACCGCTACCTGCACTTGATGAACGAACTGATCCATCAACGATCCTGATCTTTCACCCCCCCGTACCGTCGAGGCCTTGACTCGACACATCAATGACCCATGGATACTACCACTGAATTGAAAAGCACCGCCCTGCGCGCCGTGCACGAAAGCCTCGGCGCCAAAATGGTGCCCTTCGCCGGTTATCTCATGCCCGTGCAATACACGGGCGTCAACGACGAACACCTGGCCGTGCGCAACGGCGTCGGTGTTTTCGACGTGAGCCACATGGGCGAGTTCCTGGTGCGTGGTCCCGGCGCGCTCGACCTGATCCAGAAAGTGACCAGCAACGACGCCAGCAAGCTGGCCGTGGGCAAGGTGCAGTACAGCTGCCTGCCCAACGGCAATGGCGGCATCGTGGACGACCTTCTCGTGTACCGCATGCAGATCAAGGACGATCACCACTACGTGCTCGTGGTGAACGCCTCCAACATCCAGAAGGACTGGGACTGGATCAACAAGCACAACACCTTCGACGCCCAGTTGGAGAACATCAGCGACCATATGGGCTTGCTGGCGGTACAGGGTCCCAAAGCCTTGGCCACACTTCAACCGTTGTTCTCCGTTGATCTGAGCGCCATGGAGTATTACACCGCGCAGTATGCCGAGATGAAGAACGTGGGCCTGGTGCTGATCAGCAGCACGGGCTACACCGGCGCTGGTGGCTTCGAGGTGTACGTGCCGAACCCGCTCGCTGCGAAAGCATGGGATGCCATCTTCACCGCAGGAGCAGCCTATGGCATCAAACCCGCCGGTTTGGCTGCACGCGATACGCTGCGCTTGGAGATGGGCTTCTGCCTTTACGGCAACGACATCGACGACAGCACATCACCCATAGAGGCGGGGCTCGGGTGGATCACCAAGTTCACCAAGCCTTTCGTGGACAGCGAGCGACTGAAAACGGAGAAGGAAGCTGGTGTCTCCCGCAAGTTGGTCGGCTTCGAAATGATCGATCGTGGTATCCCGCGTCATGACCATCCGATCGTGGATGCCGGTGGTGCCGTGATCGGCAAGGTGACCAGTGGCACGCAGAGCCCCTCGCTACAGAAGGCGATCGGCATGGGTTACGTTCCCACGGCCCTGGCAAAGGAGGGAACCGATATCTTCATCGACGTTCGGGGCAAGGCGCTCAAGGCCCGTGTGGTCAAGCTGCCTTTCCTGAAGCAAGGATGAAGCCGGCCAGCCGCAATCCCGATTACAAGTACCGTGTGGAAGTCTGCTTCCAGCCGGGACAGTATCCGCTGTATTCCCAGGACATGGGCATCGTGGTGGTGATCGATATCCTGCGCGCCACCAGCGCCATGGTCACTGCGTTCGAGTTCGGTGCGGAACGGATCATCCCGGTGGGTACGATCGAGGAGGCCAGGCAGTACATCGGTCGCAGCGGCTACATCGCCGCTGCCGAACGCGATGGGGAAGTGGTTGAGGGCTTTGCATACGGCAACTCGCCGATCGCTTTTGCCCAAGCCGACCTGAGCGGGAAGACGATCGTGATGACCACCACCAACGGTACGCGCGCCATCAACCTGGCGCAGAACGCCAAGCAGCTGGTCATCGGCTCCTTCCTCAACATGACCGCCCTGAGCAACTGGCTCCTAACGCAGAACGACAATGTGCTGCTGCTGTGCAGCGGGTGGAAGGACAAGTTCAACTTGGAGGATTCCGTCTTTGCCGGCGCGGTGATGGACAAGTTACTGGAAAGCGGGAAGTTCGGGCTGGAGGAGGATTCCAGCATCGCTGCCAAGTACCTCTTCATGGCCGCGCGGGACAACTTCATGAGCATCCTGAAATCGGCCCCGCGTCGCCGCCGCATAGAGAAATTGCAGTTGCACGAGGATGTGAAATACTGCCTCACCCCCGACCAGAGCAGTATTATTCCCGTGCTGAGGGATGGCGTGCTGGTGCCCATGGCGGTTGAAGTATCCCGGACAAGTCGGGACTATGAAGCTCGCGTATAGTGGGCAAGCCGTTCCATAAGGTGCTTTTGGTGATGGCGGTCGCGGTGATCGCGTGGCCCCTGTTCACACGCGATGACGCGCAGGCCTGGGGTTTCTATGGCCACAAGCGCATCAACCGGATGGCCTGCTTCACGCTGCCGCCGGAGTTGTTCCCCTTCTTCAAGAACCACATCGATTTCCTCACCGATCATGCCGTGGATCCCGACAGGCGGCGCTATGCCGTGAAGGGTGAAGCCCCGCGGCATTACATCGACATCGATCATTATGCCCATGATGGTGCCGATCCGTTCGCCATTGTGCCGCGCCGATGGGATGATGCCGTGGCCAAGTTCACGGAGGACACCCTCAACGCATACGGTATCGTACCGTGGCATATCCGGCTCATGTACACCCGGCTGGTCAACGCGTTCCAACGGGGCAATGTGGACCGCATCCTCAGTAACGCCGCCGACATCGGCCACTACATCGCTGATGCACATGTGCCGTTGCACACCACCGAGAACTACAACGGCCAGCTCACCGGGCAGCATGGCATCCATGCCTTTTGGGAGAGCCGGATCCCCGAATTGAGCGCTGAGAGCTACGACCACTTCACGGGCCGTGCTCGCTACATCGATGATCCGTTGACCGCCGCTTGGGAAGCCGTCATGGCCAGCCACGCCGCCGTCGATTCGGTTTTCGACATCGAGAAGCGCCTCACGGCTGAGTGGCCCGATGATCGTCGCTACACCTTCGAGGACCGCGGCCAGGGCGCTGCGCGGGCATATTCACGGGAGTTCACGAAAGCTTACGAAGACGCAATGGGTGGCATGGTGGAACGGCGCATGAACCAGAGCATCATCACGGTAGGCAGTTTCTGGTACAGCGCATGGGTGGAAGCCGGACAGCCCGATATGAAACTGCTGGAGACGAAGGAAGTGAGCGACAGCCTCAAGAAGGTTTTCGCCGCCGAGGACGAGCAGATCCGTATGGCCCGCGAAGCGCTCGGGCGCGATCACCCGGAGTAGCTCAGGGGCAGTATTCGTAGCAGCCGAGGTCGGGCCAGGTCTCGCAGCGTGATGTGCCGTCGATATCGAGGAAAGTTTCCGCTGTGCTTGGGAAGCCGCGCTCGCGGGCATACGAGCTGGCAGTGATGTGGTAGTTGTCCGCGGGGCCATCAACGAACGCGGGGTTCTGATTCACCGCGATACCACTCAGGAAAATACTGGCATTGCTAACGTTCTGGTCGGTGTGAAGCATGTCGTCCTTGAAGGTCAGCGCAGATGTTCCATCGTCGTCCAGGTCCAGCTGGAATTCGTTCCCATTGCTTCCGTGGATGATGCTGTTCTGGATCAAGCCCGATCCGATATCGCGTACTTGAACCGCTCCCGTGATGTCCTCGAAGTAGTTGGTGACGATGAAGGCCGGCGTGTTGCGGATCGCCCAATCCCAGAAGTTGCCGATGGTCATGTGGCTGAAGTTGTACTCACCGCCACCGGTAAGCGCCACACTGTATTGCCCAGCATCGCCCACCAAGAGGTTGTTCGCGCGGATGCGGTAGTTGCGGCTCAGGATGCCTGCGGCTGAGCAGTTCAGGATCTTCACGTTGTTCAGCACCAATTTGTTGATGGTGGTGGGCTCGTCCAGGGACAGCGGCCATGTCTCGCACTGGATACCGATGAGGTTGTTACGGATCTCCACGTTCTCGAATTTGTTGTCCTCGCTGGCTACGTCGCCCTCGTTGATCCAGATCCGGTCCCATTGTCCGGGTAGGTTGTCGTACAAGGCTTCCAGCCGGTCGCCTTGGAAGGTGATCGGATCCTCAACGGTGCCCAGCGCTTCTATCCAACCGCCGCGGTAAACCCACAAGCCGCCGCCGCCGTGGAAGTACACCTTCGTGCCCGGCTGGATCTCCAATTTGTTGCATGAATCCACGACCGCATAGCCGTATACCACGTGCGGCTTATCGTTGGTCCACACTTCAACCTCCCCGCAGATCTGGTTGCCGCCGCCATCGAAGCCGCCCACGATGTAACTGAACGGCGGGAAGCCATTGATGAACTGATCCGGATAATGGAAGTGCGCGTCCTGGCCCCAGGCCAGCAAGAGCACGTTCTGATCGGCGCCGTTGGTGCTGAACAGAATGTGATCCTCGAAGATGAAGGGGTCGTTGGCGAGGTTCTCGCCCAGCGTGGCCTCCACAAAAATGTAGATGCTGTCACCGCCCAGGATCTCCACATCGTTGAAGCTGAGGCCCGAAGAGCCATCGACGTTGATACGGAAAGGAGAGGGGCTGCCACCCTCCAAGGCGATATCCACCCTGACCGCATTGCTATTGGGGTTGCGAGCGGTGAACCGCTTGGTGACGGAGCCCACGGTTGTGAAGATGGTATCGTACAGGATCGTGTCTTCGCTGAAGACCAGTTCCACCCGAGCATCGGTGAACTGGGCATCCTTCCGGCACGAGGGTAGCACGGCCATCAATGCCAGGCTGAGCGGAAGAAGAACTCGGGCGGTTTTCAAGGGGGGCAAAGATGGCCGTTGCGCGCTTTAGGACGCGGAAGGCCCCCGGATCATTGCCCGGATGCCCGGGCACATATGAACGCGGTCGTTCGGGAAGCGCGCTGGAGTTGCGACTTCCGCAAGCCCGTGGCGGGGGTACGGGCTCGCCTACAGCCCCGGCCATTGTCCGTTCCGGTTATCCGGATACATTTGCCGCCCGTTCGCAGACATCCCCGAAAAAGCCGGGGTGACGGCGGACCGAAACCGAGAAGACCATGAAGCCCGGCATCCATCCTGAGAATTTCCGCCTCGTTGTGTTCAAGGACATGAGCAATGACACCATGTTCCTAGCCAAGAGTTGCACCGCCACCAAGGACACCATCAAGTTCACCGATGGCAACGAATACCCCTTGGTGAAGATCGATATCAGCCACACCAGCCACCCGTTCTACACTGGCAAGATGATGCTCGTGGACACGGCCGGCCGCGTGGATAAGTTCAAGAAGCGTTTCGCCAAGCACATCGCCACGAAGGACGAGGCCGGCAAGGAAGAAGCGGCCAAGTAAGGCCCCGCTGGAATTGCGAAGCCCCGTTCACCTCTTGGTGAACGGGGCTTCGCGTTTCCCGATGCGAACGGACGGAGGCACTGGCAAAGTCCTCCGGCCGTCACTCTACTTCTTGTACTTGTCGTCTTTCCCCTGTCCGTCGCGGATCTTCTCCAAGGCTTGTGCGATGCGCCGCTTCTTGGTTTCCTCCTGCTTGGCATCTGTCACCCATTCGGCGTATTCCTTCTTGTGGCTGTAGGAGAACTTCTCCCAATGCTGCCAGGCTTGTTCGTCGCGGTGCAGCACGTCCAAAAGTTCCTCGGGAACATCCAATGCCTTACGGGCCGGCTTGGCATCCGTGAGCTTGGTGCCCTTTTGGTTCAGGACAACAGCTTGCTTCACCATGTCGATGAAGGCGGCTTCGTTCACCGCATCTCCTTCAAAGAGCTTGTAAGCGCGCATGCCCTTGTCCTCGCCTTTGTCCAGGGCCTCGAACAACTTCTTGGGGTCCTTGATCAGCATTCCTTTGTGGAACCACACCGAAATGTGCTCTTTGAAGGCGCACATGCCGATCATCAAGCCAGCGTGATCGAAGTGGGGCTTGTCCCATTTCCAGCTTTCCTCCACCTCAGCATCGGTGGAATGGATCAATTGGCGCAGGCGCACCAGCAAACGGCGTTTCCATTCGTCTTGCTCGGCGATGTACTCGTTGATCTGCTCGGTTACGACCATAGGGGAAGTGAGATGGTGAGGGGGGCGAAACTATGCACCGCGCCCGGCCGATCGCAGCCGAATTCAACCCGTTGCTAACGGGTCAAGCCCGCTCAATGATGGCGGCGTAGCCCTGGCCGACCCCGATACACATGGTGCAGAGCGCATAGCGTTTGCCCTTGGCCTTCAGCTCCAAAGCGGCTGTTTGCAGCAAGCGTGCGCCGCTCATGCCCAAGGGATGCCCAAGGGCGATCGCCCCTCCGTTGGGATTGAGCCGGGGGTCATCGTCGGTAATACCCAAGCTGCGCGTGCAACTCAGGGCTTGGGCGGCAAAGGCCTCGTTGATCTCGATCACGTCCATATCACCCAAGCCCAGACCGGCCCGCTTCAAGGCCAGATTCACGGCGTTCACAGGGCCTATGCCCATGATCCGCGGCTCAACGCCGACCACTGCGCTCGTAACCAAACGCGCCAAGGGCTTCAGGCCGTTCTGCTTCATTCCGGCTTCACTGGCCACGAGCACGGCCGCAGCGCCATCGTTCAGGCCGCTGCTGTTGCCTGCGGTCACTGTGCCGTTCTTCCGGAAGGCGGGTTTCAATCCGCCAAGCCCTTCCAAGGACGTCTTTGGCTTCACGAACTCGTCGTTACCGAAGAGGACCGGGTCGCCTTTGCGCTGTGGGATGGGTACGGCCACCATCTCCTGCGCCAACCGGCCATTGGCTTGGCCTGCTGCGGCCTTCTGCTGGCTCCATAGGGCGAAACGGTCCTGGTCTTCCCTGCTGATGGCCTGGGCGTCCATCAGGTTCTCTGCTGTTTCGCCCATTGCATCCACGCCATACTGGGTCTTCATGGCCGGATTGATGAACCGCCAGCCGAAGCTGCTGTCGAAGAGTTGGGCATCACGGCCATAGGGCGTACTGGTCTTGCTCATCACCCAGGGTCCTCGGGTCATGTTCTCGACACCGCCGGCAATGAAGACATCACCATGTCCGGCTGCGATTGCTCTTCCGGCATTAACCACGGCTCCCATTCCGCTTGCACACAGTCGGTTAACGGTTTCGCCCGGCACCGTTACAGGTAATCCGGCAAGCAGTAGTGCCATGCGCGCCACATTGCGGTTGTCTTCGCCGGCTTGGTTGGCACAGCCCAATATCACATCGTCGATCACAGCGGGGTCGAGGGACGCATTGCGTGCGACCAACGCCTTCAACACGTGAGCCGCTAGATCGTCGGCACGAACGGCCGAAAGCGTTCCGGCAAAACTCCCGATGGGTGTGCGGATGGCATCAACGATATAGGCTGCGGTCATTCTTCGGATGGGGTGATTTCGGGGAACCAAGGTTTCCCGGTGCGGAACACCGTGCCTCGGAACAGGGCCACGGTTTTGTTCTCCTGGTCGGCCACTCGCACATCGTAGCGACCGAAGCGTTTGCTGCGCTCGCGTTCGGTTGCGGTGGCCGTAAGCTGATCGCCGGACTTCACCGGGCGAGTATGTGCAATGGATGTTTCCACGCTCACGGCTTGGATGCCGTGGCTGTTGGAAGAAAAGGCCAGGCAGCTGTCAGCAAGCGAATAGGTGATGCCACCGTGGGCGATGGCGAAGCCGTTCAACATGTCCTTCGTTACCTCCATGCGAAGGACACAGCGGCCAACGCCCACCTCGATGCGCTGGATGCCCAGCCATATGCTGAACGGGTCGTTGTCGTACATCCTTGCAACGACGCGTTCGGCGAGTGCTTGTTGATCCATGTGTTCAGGTCTCCTCGAAGAGGTCTTTGGCGATCACCCCTTCATGCTGCAGGAGCCACTTCTTGCGCCAGAGTTCGCCGGCATAGCCGGACAGCAGACCGTTCTTGCCTAGCACGCGATGGCACGGAACCAGGATCATCAGCGGATTGTCGCCGACTGCGGTGCCAGCGGATCGTGCGTTGCCGCCAACCGTATCGGACAACTGTTCGTACGTAATGACCTTGCCGAAGGGGATCTTCGAAAGCCGCTGCCACACCTTCTTGCGGTACGCGCTTCCAACCTGGTACAGCGGCAGATCGAACTTCTTCCGACGACCCTTGAAGTAACCTTCCATTTGGAGCACGGCTTCTTTCAATGCCTTGGGCTGCTTGCTCCGTTTGCCCTGGCCGAGACTGGTGAACGAGACACGCACGATGCGTTCGCCATCGCACTCGATGTACACCTTGCCAATAGGGCTTTCCACAACGCCCACGTGCATCGGGCCGAACAGTTCCAACGGTTTTCCGGGCGAACGCTTTTTCATGGCACCTTGCGACGAGCACCAAAGAAAGCACCATGGCTTGGTTCAGCGACGACTTCAACCGGTTCTTCAAGGACTTGGCGAAGAACAACAACAAGGAATGGTTCGATGCGAACCGGAAACGCTATGAGGAAGGCGTGAAGAAGCCCTTTGAGGCGTTCGTGGCCGAGGCTATCAAGCGTATCGGCAAGCACGACAAGGCGGTCAAGATCGAGCCCAAGGAGGCCATCTTCCGCATCAACAAGGACATCCGCTTCAGCAAAGACAAGACGCCTTACAAGCTGGAAACCTCGGCTATCGTGAGCCCGGCCGGGCGCAAGGACCACAACGTGCCTGGGATCTATTTCGCCTTGGGCCCTGAAGCTGTGAAGTTCTACGGAGGGGCATACGCCCCCGAGAAAGACCAACTGGAGAAGATCCGCACGGCGATCATGCGCGATGGCAAGGGCTTCCGCAAGACCATTGAGAACAAGGCGTTCACAGCGCTGTTCGATGGTGTGAAAGGCGAAGCCAACAAGGTGCTGCCACCCCAGTTCAAGGCGGCAGCTGTGAAGGAAACCCTGATCGCCAATAAGCAGTTCTACGTGGGCGCCGAGAAGCCCGCGAAACTGGTGACCGATCCCAAGCTGATGGATGCCCTTATGGATCATTACCTGGCCATGTGCCCGTTCAACGTGTGGCTGGCCGCAGCAATGAAGTAGGCGCGCCGCGATCGCTTCTCCTTCGCGAGCGCCTTGCGAATGCGCTCGAACGGACCCCATGAAAGCAAAAAAGCCCCGACGTATCGGGGCCTTCTTGCTTTCACCAAAGCGTGTTACATGGCCGCTTTACCGGTCACTTGCACGTTCAGTTCGATGTTGTCTTTCAGCACGGCATCCTGCGAACCGCTGCTCCAGGTCACGCCGTATTTCTGGCGATCGAAGACCAGCTTGCCGCTCGCGCTCACCGTACCATCGGCGTTCGGTGTGATCACGATGTCCGTGATCGTCTCGCTGTTCGTCTTGCCGCGTACCGTCAGGTCGGCACTGGCCGTATTGCCGGTGACGCTGGTCACTTTGAGCGTTGCAGTGGGGAAGCTGTCCACGGCGAAGAAGTCAGGGCTCATCAGATGACCCATCAGGTTGGCACGGGTACCCTGCTTGGATCCATCTGGAGCGTAATTGGTGTCGGTCATTGCATAGCTCTTCATGTCCACCGTGAAGCTGCCGCTGGACAGGGTTGGTCCTTTGGTCGTGAACGAGCCGTCGGTGAACGTCAATGTGCCCGTGTGGGTCTTGATGCCTGCCATGGTGCCAGCCCAGGTAACGGTGCTGGTGGCGCCATCCAAGGTGTAGGTCATTTCCTTGCTGGCAGCAGCAGCGAGGCTATCGGCCACGGCCTTTTCACGGGCAGCAGCTTGTTCTTCCGGGGTAGGGCCACAGGCGGCCATGAACAGGGCGGCCATGCAGGCGGCCGTTGCAACTTGAAGTTTCATGATGGTGTTGGTCGTTCGGTTTCGAGGCCGCAAAGAAAGCCAATGGAATCTTCCATGGAAAATATTTCTCCAAGGCCTTTGGATCCCTAGGGCCCTGTGCCTTCAATAAAACGTCCTGCTTTCCCGCACCATACGTCTTAGCAGCGGGCTGGGCCGATAACGGTCCTCACCATATTCAGCCTGGAGGCGCTCGAGCGTGGACAGACAATTGGCCAAACCCTTTTCATCGGCCCATTTCAGCAGGCCTTTTGGGTAATTGACGCCTTTGGTCATGGCAAGGTCGATGTCTTCGCGCGAGGCAATGCCCATGTGCAAGGCTTCCGCTGCTTCGTTGATGAGCATCACCAGCACCCGCCAGCAGATGTCTTCGTGCAACTGAGTGTTACTCGAAGGCACGGGCTGGACAGCGCCTTCGACGTAGCTGTAATAACCGCGACCTGTCTTCCGGCCCAGCCAGCCCGCTTCAACCTGCCGTTGCTGGGTGAAGCTCGGCTGGTAGCGTGGATCGTAGAAGAAACTCTCCCAAACGGTCTTCGTCACTGTGAAGTTGATGTCGTTACCGATGAGGTCCATCAACTCGAACGGGCCCATCTTGAAACCACCAACGGTTTTCATGGCGTGATCGATCGTGACCATGTCCGCGAGACCTTCCTCGAAAATGCGGATGGCTTCGCCGTAGAACGGCCGTGCCACGCGGTTCACGATGAAGCCCGGGGTGTCCTTGCAGATCACGGGGGTTTTGCCCCAGGATGTCATGAGCCTCGAGCCTCGACCGGCGAGTTCTGCATCAGTTGCCAAACCCGGCACCACTTCAACCAACGGCAGTACAGGAGCAGGGTTGAAGTAGTGCAGGCCGATCACGCGCTCGGGCCTTTTGCACGCGGCAGCTATCGCCGTAACTGACAACGATGACGTGTTGGTTGCAAGCACTGTATCAGCACTGACCAGTGCTTCCAGATCCGCGAAGAGCTTCTTCTTGATGCCGAGGTCTTCGATGATCGCTTCGATCACAAGACCGCAGTCTGCCAATTGCTTCAGATCGCTGGCCGGTGCGATGCGGCCCAACAACGCCTTGGCTGCATCCGCCGACAGCTTCCCTTTCTCCACCAGCTTGTCCAAGGTCTTGGCGAGGCCGCTCATGGCTTTGTCCACCGCTTCCTTGCGCGTATCGAAGAGCACAACGGAATGTCCGGCCTGTGCAGCCACTTGTGCAATGCCGCTGCCCATGGTGCCAGCGCCGATAACGCCGACGATCGTTGACTTGTCCATGCGGCTAAGATCGCACCTGAGTGTCGACCCGGTGGGTCGACGCTACGGATGCGCTCCATTGGCTATTCGCCAGTGTAGATGGGCTTGCGCTTCTCCAGAAAGGCCTTCACGCCCTCGTTGTAGTCGTGGCTTGCACCAGCAATGGTCTGCAGTTCGTTCTCCACGTCCAACTGGTCGTCGATGGTGTTCGTGGTGCTGCGGTTCAGCGCTTGCTTGGTGAGGGCGATCGCCTTGGTGGGCATGGTGGCCAGTTTCTTGGCCAAGGCCATGGCTTCGTTCATCAGGTCGGCATCGGGCACGGCTTTCCAGATCATACCCAAGGCTTCAGCTTCCTTGGCGCTCACTTTGGGTGCCAGGATCATTTTGCCGAATGCGCGCTGCATGCCGATCAGTCGCGGTAGGGTGGAGGTGCCACCACTGTCCGGGATCAACCCGATGTTGATGAAGCTCTGGATGAAGTTGGCGCTCTCAGCGGCCAGCGCCAGATCGCAGGCATAGGCGATGTTGGCCCCGGCACCGGCGGCCACACCGTTCACCGCGGCGATAACCGGCTTGGGCAGGTTGCGTATGCGACGAACGATGGGGTTGTACTGCGTGGTGAGGAGGTCCTCGATCTTGGTTCCGGGCGCACTGGCGTCGGCCAGGTCCTGGCCCGCGCTGAAGGCGCGGCCTTCGCCGGTCAGCAGCACTGCGCGCACGCTTGCATTATCCTTGGCCTTGTCCAACGCGTCGATCACTTCCAACGACATCTCCCGATCGAAGCTGTTGAGCTTGTCCGGCCGGTTGAGCGCGATG
>JBATMK010000149.1:0-10988 GCA_049289815.1 Flavobacteriales bacterium | reverse complement strand
GATAACATCATCCTCTCAGCCTTTGGCGGCGGCTTCACTTGGGGCGCCATCTACCTGAAGTGGGCATACGACCCTGTGGTTCCGCCCGGACAAGGACGCTGAAACCCGGAACGTCTACATTGGCGATCCTTTCATTCCCGCACCTTGGCGGGTCATCGCGAAGACGAACTACGAGAGTCCCAACTAAATGAGCGACGAGATGAACCTGACCCAGATCCAGGAACTGATCAAGTTCGTGGCCAAGAGCGGCGTGAGCGAGGTGGAGATCGAGCAGAAGGATTTCAAGATCACCATCAAGACACCCGCCGGCAAGAAGGAGGTGCAAGTGGTCGCGGCGCCTCAACAGATGTATGCCCCCGCACCGCTACCAGCAGCTCCTGCCGCCCCTTCTGCCCCCGCCCCGGCCGTACCCGCTGCTGCTCCTGCCCAGGACTCCAAGTACGTCACTATCAAGGCGCCCATGATCGGCACGTTCTACCGCTCCGCCGGCCCTGGCAAGCCTGTGTTCGTGAGCGTGGGCGATGAGGTGAAGAAGGGCCAGGCCATCTGCATTATCGAAGCCATGAAGCTCTTCAACGAGATCGAGAGTGACGTGGCCGGCAAGATCGTGAAGGTGCTGGTGGACGATGCCAAGCCCGTGGAGTACGACCAGCCGCTGTTCCTGGTCGACCCCACTTAAGTCACGGCCATGTTCAAGAAGATCCTGATCGCCAATCGCGGCGAGATCGCCCTTCGCGTGATACGCACGTGCCGTGAAATGGGCATCAAGACGGTGGCCGTTTACAGCACCGCCGATCGTGAAAGCCTGCACGTGCGCTTCGCCGATGAGGCCGTGTGCATCGGCCCTCCACCGAGCAAGGAAAGCTACCTCAACATGGTGCGGATCATCGCCGCGGCGGAGATCACAAACGCCGATGGGATCCACCCGGGCTACGGCTTCCTGAGCGAGAACGCCAAGTTCAGCAAGCTCTGTCAGCAGCATGGCATCAAGTTCATCGGTGCCACGCCCGAGCAGATCGAAGCCATGGGTGATAAGGCCACGGCAAAAGCCACCATGAAGACCGCCGGGGTGCCCTGCATTCCCGGGAGCGAAGGACTGGTGACGGATCTTGCGGTGGCCAAAAAGGAAGCGAAGAAGATCGGGTATCCGGTCATCCTGAAGGCGACCGCCGGTGGTGGTGGCAAAGGCATGCGCCTGGTATGGAAGGAAGAGGAGTTCGAAGGCGCCTTCGATTCGGCCAGCCAGGAGGCGGGTGCAGCGTTCGGCAACGCGGGCATGTACATGGAGAAGTACATCGAGGAGCCGCGCCACATCGAGATCCAGATCGCAGGCGACCAGTACGGCACCTTCTGCCACATGAGCGAGCGGGACTGCTCGATCCAACGCCGGCACCAGAAGCTTGTGGAGGAAACACCTTCACCCTTCATGACCAAGGCGCTGCGCAAGAAGATGGGCGAGGCGGCGATCAAGGCCGCTGCCAGCGTGAACTATGAAGGCGTGGGCACGGTGGAGTTCCTGGTGGACAAGAACCGGAACTTCTACTTCATGGAGATGAACACCCGGATCCAGGTTGAGCATACGATCACGGAAGAGGTGATCGACTATGACCTGGTGCGTGAGCAGATCAAGATCGCAGCCGGGGTGCCCATCAGCGGTCTCAACTACGAGCCGACACGCTGCGCGATCCAATGCCGCATCAACGCCGAGGACCCGTTCAACAACTTCCGCCCGACGCCCGGCAAGATCACCACCTACCACGCGCCAGGTGGCCATGGTGTACGCGTGGATACGCACGTGTACGCTGGCTATACCATCCCGCCGAATTACGACAGCATGATCAGCAAACTGATCGTGGTGGCGGCAACGCGCGAAGAGGCTTTGAACAAGATGGAGCGCGCGCTGGGCGAGTACGTGATCGAAGGGGTGAGCACCACCATCCCCTTCCACCAGCAACTGTTCCAGAACGAACAGTTCCGCGCCGGCGACTTCAACACGAAGTTCCTGGAAGGCTTTGAGCTGAAGCGGCCGGGATAACGCCTCCCCCTTCTGCTCGTGTTCGGGCTTTGGCTTCTGGAGCACACCTTCGCCGCGCGATGGCGACGTTGAGGAACAACATCGGAAAGGATGCAGCGCGCGCGATGGACTTGCTCCAGCGCGGCGAAGTGGTGGCCATTCCAACCGAAACCGTATACGGACTTGCCGTGAACGCATTTGATGCCGACGCGGTGTTGCGGGTATTCGAGATCAAGCAGCGCCCTCACTTCGACCCGCTGATCGTACATATCGGCCGAATGGAGCAGCTGCCCGAAGTGGTGACCCATGTGCCGCCACAAGCGCGATCGCTCATGGATCGCTTTTGGCCAGGTCCGCTCACATTGGTCCTGCCTAAACAGTCGCGCGTGCCGGACATCGTTACCAGCGGTCTCGATACCGTTGCCGTCCGTATGCCTGCACATCCCCTCGCGCTTGAGCTATTGCGCTCGCTCGACTTTCCATTGGCAGCACCCAGCGCGAACCCGTTCGGCTACGTGAGCCCCACCACCGCCCAGCACGTGGCCGATCAACTGGGCGACAAGGTGCAGTACATACTTGATGGCGGGCCATGCAGTGTTGGGGTGGAGAGCACGATCATCGGGTTCGTTCCTCAGGCGGTACTGTATCGCACCGGCGGTATGCCACTGGAAGAGATCGAAGCATTGATCGGGAACCTCACCCCCGACCCCTCACCCAAGGAGAGGAGAGAGTTGGTCCGTGCACCGGGCATGCTGCTGAGCCATTATGCCCCTCACAAGCCTGTGATCGTTGGCGATGTGCCAGCATTGATGGACATCCACCAAGGCAAGCGCATCGGCGTCATCAGCTTTTCACGCGAACATGGGGCTGCGATCAACGAAGTGCTCTCCCCTTCAGGCGAGCTGCACGAAGCGGCACGTGACCTCTTCGCAGCATTGCGCCGTTTGGATGGCAGCAATGTGGATCTGATCCTCGCTGAAGTGTTCCCCGAAGCAGGTCTTGGGCGCGCGATCAACGATCGACTGCGCAGAGCTGCAACCCCTGCCTGACCCCTTCCTGCGAACTTCGCCACCCATGAAGAAGGGCCTCGCCATCCTGGGCAGTACCGGCAGCATCGGCACGCAAGCGCTGCAGGTGGTACGCGAGCAAGCGGATCGGTTCCAGGTGGAACTGCTCACGGCAGGGAAGAATGCAGAGCTGTTGATCGCACAGGCCAAGGAGTTCAGCCCGAACGTGGTGGTGATCGGGGACGAGGCCCGCTATGCCGAAGTGAAGGATGTGCTGTTCCCGCTCGGCATCAAGGTGTACGCGGGCGACGACGCCATGGAACAAGCCGTGCGCAGCGAGAGCATTCAACTGGTGCTGACGGCGTTGGTGGGCTATGCCGGTTTGCGGCCCACGTTGGCGGCATTGGAGGAAGGCAAGCACATCGCCCTCGCCAACAAGGAAACGCTCGTGGCAGCAGGACACCTTGTGACGAAGCTGGCCAGGGAGAAGGGCGCCAACATTTATCCGGTCGATAGCGAGCACAGCGCGATCTTCCAATGCATGGCCGGCGAATGGGACAATCCGATCGAGAAGGTCGTTCTCACTGCCAGTGGGGGTCCATTCCGCGGGAAGAAACGCAGTGAATTGGAGAAAGTGACCGCAACCCAGGCGCTCAAGCATCCCAATTGGGACATGGGTGCCAAAGTGACCATCGATAGTGCCAGCCTGATGAACAAAGGGCTCGAGGCCATTGAAGCCAAGTGGCTCTTCAACCTGAAGGCCGAGCAGATCGAGATCGTGGTGCATCCGCAGAGCATCGTACACAGCGTGGTTCAGTTCAGCGATGGCAGCATGAAGGCACAATTGGGCCTTCCGGATATGAAGCTGCCCATCCAATACGCCATGGCCTATCCCGAAAGGCTTAAAACCACCTGGCCACGTCTCGACTTCGCCTCATACCCCGCACTGAACTTCGAACCGCCGGACCTCGCGACTTTCCGCAACCTGGCACTGGCGTTGGATGCCATGAAGCGTGGTGGCAACATGCCCTGCGTGCTCAACGCCGCCAATGAAGTGGCCGTGGATGCGTTCCTGAAAGGGCGCATCGGTTTCCTGCATATGAGCGATGTGGTTGAAAACTGCCTTGCGAAGGCGACCTTTGTACCCGCTCCAGCACTCGATGCCATTGCTCATTCCGACAGCGAAGCCCGCCGCATCGCGAACGCATTCATCACCCCCTGAACACGACTATCCATTGAAGCTTGAGACTTGGGTCTAGTAGCTTGATGCTTTCTCCACATGGACCTCCTCCTAACGCAAGTACCCCAGCTCATCCTTTGCCTCGCACTGCTCATCGTGCTGCATGAGATGGGCCACTTCTTCCCGGCGCGCTGGTTCAAAGTGCGCGTGGAAAAATTCTACCTCTTTTTCGATCCCTGGTTCTCACTTTGGAAGAAGAAGAAGAACGATACCGAATACGGCATCGGCTGGCTCCCGCTCGGCGGCTACGTGAAGTTGAGCGGCATGGTGGATGAGAGCATGGACAAGGCGCAGATGGCCAAGCCGCCCGAACCGTGGGAGTTCCGCAGCAAGCCTGCCTGGCAACGCCTTATCATCATGATCGGTGGCGTGGTGGTGAACCTGCTCCTGGGCCTGTTCATCTACAGCATGGTGATGTACGTGTGGGGACGCGAAACCCTGCCTTTCGCCAACATGACCTACGGCATACATCCGAGCGAGCTGATGGCCGAATACGGCTTCCGCGATGGTGACATCATCGTGCGGGGGGAAGGCGCCGAAGGCAACACCATCGACAAACTGAACCGCGCATTGTTGCTCGGCGATTGCCGCACCATCGTTGTATTGCGCGATGGCAAGGAGATGAGCATCACCCTGCCTGCCACAGTGGATCAGGGCATGCTGAAGAACGTGGAGGAACCATTGTTCGTTCCGCGCATCCCCTTCCTCATCGACTCCATATTGCCCGATGGTAACGCAGCGAAAAGCACGTTGCGCAAGAACGATCAAGTGGTGGCAGTGGCCGGTGAACCCGCGGTGTACTTCAACGATTTCCAGACCCTTGCGAAGAAGAACAAAGGCAAGGAAGTCGCCCTGACCGTTCGCCGCGATGGCAGTGAGGCAACGTTGCCCGTGCTGATCAGCGACGAAGGCAAGATCGGTGTGGCTTCGCGCGAGGTGGGCAAGCTGCTCACCATTGAGAAGGAGCACTTTACCCTGCTGGCCTCTTTCCCGGCGGGTATCGAACACGGCATTGGTGTGCTCACGGGCCAAGCACGGAGCATGAAGTTGCTGGGCACCAGGGAGGGCGCGAAGCAAGTGGGTGGCTTTTGGAGCATCCTGCGCCTCTTCGGCGAGTGGGGCGATTGGCAGCGCTTCTGGTCGGTAACGGCCATGATCAGCATCATTCTCGCTTTCATGAACATCCTGCCCATCCCCGCACTGGATGGTGGCCATGTGATGTTCCTGCTCTACGAGATGGTCGCTCGCAAACCCGCACCGCAACGCGTGATGGAAGTGGCCCAGATGGTGGGCATGGTCCTGTTGCTCGGCCTGCTCCTGTTCGCCAACGGCAACGATGTCTTCAAAGGGTTGACCGGGAAGTTCTGAGGGGGGCAACTTTTCGTTCGGGCGCTGCGTAGGAACGGACCACATGGCCCGCTTGATCCTCATTGAAGACGACGACCTGTTGCGCAGCATGATCGGCCGCCGGTTGAGCGCCGCCGGACACGAGGTGATCGCCATGGCCGATGGCCGCGACCTTTTCGAACTGGTGGAGAAGGTGCATGTGCACGCCGTGCTCGTGGACCTCGGTCTCCCATTTCTGGATGGCATGTCGCTGATCGAAGGGCTTCGTGCCCGCGGCCATGAATTGCCCGTGATCGCCTTGAGCGGTCGCGAGGAAGAACATTTGAAGGAAGCGGTGCGCAGCAGCGGCGCCAATACCTTCTTCGCCAAGCCCTTCGACCCGAGTGACCTTCTGCACGAGGTGCAGCGATTGCTCGCGGCCTAGGAACCTGATCTTCTTTTTTCCTCATGTGACCCTCTCCTTGGGAGAGCGCATGGTGAGGTATTTTGCGCCCCATGCTCTTCTCCTCCATCCCCGGTCACGCTGACCTGAAGGCGCACCTCATCGGCGCGGTGCGGGAAGGACGCATTGCGCACGCCCAGTTGTTCCTAGGACCACGCGGCAGCGGTAATCTCGCTCTTGCACTGGCCTATGCGCGCTACTTGGTATGCAAGGATCCGGGACAGGCCGATGCCTGTGGCACCTGCCCGTCGTGCAGCATGATGGACAAACTCGCTCATCCGGACGTGCACTACTGCTTCCCGATCTTCACCAGTGAGAAAGAGAAGATCCGCACCAGCGATGACCTGGTAGGGGAATGGCGCACGGCCGTGCTGCGCGAACCCTTGCTGGATGAAACGGCGTGGTACGGCGTCATCGAGAAGGAGAATGCCAAGGGCATCATCCGCGTGAGCGAAACGCACAACAGCTTGCGTAAGCTGAGCTTCAAGAGCAGCCAGGGCGGCGTGCGCGTGCTGTTGATCTGGTATGCCGAACGCATGAACATCGAGGCGGCCAACGCGCTGCTGAAAGGATTGGAGGAACCCGAGCCGGGCACCGTATACCTGCTGGTGAGCGAACACCAGGACCTGATGCTTCCTACCATCCTCAGCCGAACGCAATTGGTGAAGGTGCCTGCGTTCACGCCTGCGGATGTCACGGCGGAATTGATGCTGCGTACCGGACTTTCACAGAGCGAGGCCCAGAGTATCGCTGCGCGCTGTGACGGCGATCTCTTGGAAGCGAAAGCAATGGTTGAGCAGACGGAGGATGTGCTCTTCATCTTCTTCCGCGATTGGCTGCGCGCCTGCTATGGGCGGAAGGTGGTGGAGACAGTACAGTTCAGCGAACACTTCGCGACGTTGGGACGCGAGCAACAGAAGGCGTTGATGCGCTATGCGCTGTTCATCATCCGACAATGCGTGTACCACTGGCAGCAGGCACCGAAGCTCATCCGCGCCATGGGACAGGAGCTGGAATTCGTTGGCAAATTCGGCGCGTTGCTGAACGACCGGAATGCTGGAGGTATCCGTCAGGAACTGGAGCTGGCGCACGCGCACCTGGATCGCAATGCCAACCCGAAAGTGCTTTTCATGGATCTCAGCTACAAGCTGTTCGGACTGCTGAAGCAGGGCTAGGCCAACGCCTACGCGCTCGCACCCACCCTCTTGGCCCCCTTGATCGGCAGCATCTCCTTCACGGCAGCAATGACGGCGACATCATCGAATCCGCATTCGGCGTAAAGTTCCTTCTGGCTGCCGTGCTCGATCCACTTATCAGGGATGCCGAGGCGCTTGACCTGTGCCGAATAGCCGTGATCGGCCATGAACTCCAGCACTGCGCTGCCCATGCCGCCTTGGATCGCCGCATCTTCAACGGTGACCACATGCTTGAACTTGCCGAAGACCTCGTGCAGCAGCATCTCATCGATCGGCTTCGCGAAGCGCATATCGTAGTGCGCGACGGAATACCCTTCAGCCTGCAGCGCATCGATCCCTTTCGCTGCGATGTTGCCGATGTGCCCGATGGTGAGCACAGCGATATCGTTGCCTGATCGCACCTTACGTCCCGTACCGATGGTGATCTCCTTGAAAGGCGTCTTCCATTCCGTCATCACGCCTTCACCGCGCGGATAGCGGATGCTGAACGGACCGGTGTCGCGCAATTGGGCGGTGTACATCAGGTTGCGCAGTTCCTCCTCGTTCATCGGCGCGCTCACGATCATGTTCGGGATGCAGCGGAAGTAAGCGATGTCGAACGCGCCATGGTGCGTAGGGCCATCGGCACCCGCAAGCCCACCCCGGTCCAGGCAGAAGATCACATGCAGCTTTTGCAAGGCCACATCGTGCACCACCTGGTCGTATGCCCGCTGCATGAACGAACTGTAGATGTTGCAGAAAGGCATCATGCCTTGGGTGGCCAGCCCCGCGGAGAATGTCACGGCGTGCTGTTCAGCGATCCCTACATCGAAGGCGCGATCGGGCATGGCCTTCATCATGATGTTGAGCGATGAGCCCGAAGGCATGGCCGGAGTGATGCCCACGATCTTCGGGTTCTTCTCGGCCAGTTCCACGATGGTGTGGCCGAATACATCCTGGTACTTCGGTGGCTGTGGGCTCTTGAGCACCACCTTGATGATCTCGCCGGTTTCCTTGTTGAAGAGCCCGGGGGCATGCCATACCGTGGGACTGCCTTCTTCCGCAGGCTTGTAGCCCTTGCCCTTCACGGTAACGGTGTGCAGGATCTTGGGGCCGGGAATGTCCTTCAGGTCCTTCAGCACCTTCACCAAGTGCTCCACGTCGTGGCCATCCACCGGACCGAAGTAGCGGAACTTGAGGCTCTCGAAGAGATTGCTCTGACGGAGCAAGGCGGTCTTCAACGCCGCGTCGAACTTCTGCGCGATGGCCTGCGCGTTCGGGCCGAACTTGCTCAACTTCCCGAGCACCTTCCAAACTTCATCCTTCACCTTGTTGTAGGTGTGGCTGGTGGTGATGTCGGTGAGGTATTCCTTCAGCGCACCGACGTTCGGGTCGATGCTCATGCAGTTGTCGTTGAGCACCACCAGCAGGTCGCTGTTGGCCGTGCCACCGTGGTTGAGGGCTTCGAAGGCCATGCCCGCGGTCATGGCGCCATCGCCGATCACGGCCACCACTTGGCGGCCCTTCTCCCCTTTCAGTTTGCTGGCCACCGCCATGCCGAGCGCACCCCCCACCGATGTGCTGCTGTGGCCCACGCCGAAGGTGTCGTACTCGCTTTCGCTGCGTTTTGGGAATCCGCTCAGGCCCTTGTACAACCGGTTCGTGTGGAACACTTCGCGCCGGCCCGTCAGGATCTTATGGCCATACGCTTGGTGACCCACGTCCCACACCAACTGGTCGTACGGCGTATTGAAAACGTAGTGCAAGGCCACCGTCAGTTCCACCACGCCCAGACTTGCACCGAAGTGCCCACCTTTCACGCTCACCACATCGATGATGAAGTCGCGCAGCTCCTTGCAGACCTGCTCCAATTGCGGCTCGCTGAGCTTGCGCAGGTCGGCCGGGTAGGAGATGCCCGAAAGCAACGGATACTGGGCCGGGTCGGTCTGGAAGGGCATTGTCTAGGTGCTGCGAATTTAGTTGGTACGCCCGGGTGAGGGCCGGGTGGTTGGTGTTCCTCCCTTGATATCTACCGTTCCTCGGGATCGCGCGGATAACGCACTACGTTGCGGGCTCGTATGGGCAATGATCCGGGCACGGGCTGCGTCTACTGCTCAACCTGTTGGACAATGGCCAATACCCTCTTCAACCTGCTTTCCCGCCTCGGCCGGTTCGAGCGCTGGTTCAATGCCCGTTTCGGGTGGTTCTTCACCAATGGCATGAAGGGCGGCACAGCGTTCAAAGACGCACGCACACGTTCTTCGCATCGGTGAAGAAGCGCAGCGCTTCCCAACCGCCCTCTCGGCCCACGCCGCTCTGCTTCACACCCCCGAACGGGGTGCGGAGATCCCGCACCATCCAGCAGTTGATCCATGTGATCCCGGCCTTCAGTTCGCGCGCCACGCGATGCGCCCGTTTCAGATCGTTGGTCCAGATCACCGAGGCCAGGCCGTAGGGCGTGCTGTTTGCGAGTTGCAGTGCATCGGCTTCATCGTCGAAGGGCTGAAGCGTAACAACCGGCCCGAAGATCTCCTCCTGAATGGCCGCGCAGCCGTTGTCCAAGCCTTCGATCACCGTGGGTTGTATGTACCAGCCGTTCGCGAGAGCACCACCAAGGATCACGCGCTCCCCACCGCACAACACCGTGCCTCCGTCCTTCCTTGCCCCGGCGATATGGCTGAGCACCTTTTCCATGTGCTGCTCGCTCACAATGGCGCCCACGTCGGTCGTTGCATCAGTTGGATCACCCACCTTGAGCGACTTGACCCGTTCCACGAACGCGTCGCGGAAGCGCAGGTAAAGCGAACGCTCAATGAGGATGCGCGATCCGCACAAACAGATCTGCCCTTGGTTGGTGAACGAACTGCGGATGGTCGTCTTCAACATGTCCTCGAAATCGCAATCGGCGAACACCAGTACCGGGTTCTTACCGCCGAGTTCCAAACTGAGTTTCTTGAACATCGGTGCAGCGACGCGTGCGATCTCGGCGCCCGTCTTTGTTCCACCGGTGAAGCTGATCGCAGGGATGTGCGGGTGTGCCACGATTGCACTACCCACTTTGGGACCAAGCCCGTGCACGATGTTGAGCACCCCTGGTGGAAGTCCGGCTTCGTTGCACAACGCGCTCAGCATGTAGGCCGTCATCGGTGTCACCTCGCTGGGTTTGGCCACTACGCAATTGCCGGCAGCAAGCGCCGGTGCGATCTTCCAGGTGAAGAGGTAGAGCGGAAGATTCCACGGGCTGATACAACCGGCCACCCCGAAGGGTTGGCGATCGGTATAGTTGATCGCCACATCGTCCATCATGTGGCTCTCGCTGGCGAAGTGCAGGATGCCCGTGGCGAAGAACCTGAAATTGCTGATGGCCCGTGGGATATCGGTGCGGCGCGAAAGCGAGAGCGGCTTGCCGTTGTCGCGGCTTTCGGCGACTACGAATTTTTCCAGATCGCGCTCGATCAACGCTGCAAGCGTGAGCAGCTTGCTGCTACGCCCTTCACGGCCAAGCGCATTCCAGCCCGGGAAAGCCGCCTGTGCCGCAACCGTTGCTTCTTCCACATCGCGCTCATCGCTGTCCGGCAGCTGCACATAGGCCTCGCCGGTAGCAGGGGCATGGCTCAGCAGCCATTGACCGGAAACCGCGGGTTGGTGTATCCCGTTGATGAAGTTGAGGATGGGTGATCCCATGAACGGAGCCGAAGGTATTCCTCGTTAATGTCTGTTGTCATGGTGAGCCCGTCGAACCATGGCTCAGACACTACGGTCC
>JBATMK010000148.1:0-5210 GCA_049289815.1 Flavobacteriales bacterium | reverse complement strand
CAGCAATGGTGTACGTGTAGATGCCCGGTGCATCAAGAGCCGGATCGTAGTTGGCACCGTGCGCCACACCACCGGGAGCGGTCCATGTTCCACCAGCGACCGGTCCGCCGCCCAGGGAGAGGAACATGTCTGTGGCTGCGCTGTTGGAGCAGAGGGTCAGGGTGCCGTTGGTTCCAGCGTTGGGTGCTGCGTTCTCGGTGACGGTGACCGTTGCAGTTGCGTTGGCGCATGGTGCAACACCGGCAACGGTGTAGGTATAGATGCCCGGTGCATCAAGAGCTGGATCGTAGTTCGCGCCATGCGCGACACCACCGGGCGCGGTCCACGTTCCACCCGCCCCAGGTGCACCGCCAAGGGAGAGGAACATGTTGGTGGCGGCGCTGTTGGTGCAGAGCGAGAGCGCCCCGTTGGTTCCAGCGTTCGGCGCTGCGTTCTCGGTGACGGTGACTGTTGCAGTTGCGTTCACACAAGGCGCAACACCAGCAACGGTGTAGGTGTAGATGCCCGGTGCATCAACGGCCGGATCGTAGTTGGCACCGTGCGCCACACCACCGGGAGCGGTCCACGCTCCGCCGGCCTGTGGTGTGCCCCCGAGCGAAGCGAACATGCCCGTTGCTGCGCTTGTGGAACAAAGGGTGAGTGTGCCGTTCGTTCCGGCGTTCGCCGCTGCGTTCTCAGTAACCGTTACTGTACTTGACGAGCTTCCGCAAGGGCCACCAGCCCCGACAGTGTAGGTATAAATGCCCGGTGCATCAACAGCGGGGTTGTAAGTGGCCCCATGTGCCACACCACCCGGCGCGGTCCATGCACCACCGGCCGTCGGCCCACCACCCAACGATGCGAACATGTTGGTTGCTGCGCCGCTAGAACAAAGCGTGAGTGTGCCGTTCGTGCCCGCGTTGGGCGCTGCGGTTTCAGTGACCGTTACCGTAGCCGTTGCACTGGCACAGGGTGGAGCAGAGACATGGTAGGTGTAGATCCCGGGTGCGTCCACGGCCGGGTCGTAGTTGGCACCGTGGGCTGCGCCGCCCGGTGCGGTCCACCAACCACCGGCCTGAGGGGCGCCGCCAAGCGATGCGAACATGTTGGCCGGGGCCGCATTCGAGCAAATGTTCAGGGTGCCGTTGGTGCCGGGGACCGGTAATGCCACCTCCGTTACGGTGACCGTTGAAACAGCGGCCGGACAGGGTGCCACACCCGGCACGGTGTAGGTATACACACCGGGGTTATGTACAGCGGGATTGTAATTCGGGTTGAAGCCCACCCCGTGTGGCGCTGAGAGCGGGTTGGTCCATGAACCGGTGTTGGCCGGGGCGCCGCCCAATTGTGCGAACAGCGAGGTCGCAGGACCGTTCACGCAAAGGGTCAAGGTGCCGTTGGTCCCGGCGTTCGGGCCGACGGCTTCAGCAACGAGGACGGTGGCCGTAGCGTTGGCGCATGGCGCGACACCAGCCACGGTGTATGTGTACAGCCCAGGTCCATCCACCGCAGGATCGTAGGTGGCGGAGTGTGCAGCACCGCCGGGGGCGGTCCAAACACCGCCTGCCTGCGGCGATCCAAGAAGACTGGCGAACAGGCTCGTTGCCGGGCTGTTCGAGCACAAGTTCAATGTCCCGTTGGTGCCGGCGTTCGGACCAGCGCTTTCGGTTACGGTTACTGTAGCGCTCGCATTCCCGCAAGCGTTCCCGACGGTGTATGTGTACACCCCGGGCGCATCCGTAAGGGGGTCGTACGTTCCGCTGAAAGGGACATTCCCCGGGGCTGTCCAACTACCACCCACATCGGGGGTGCCGTTCAGTTCGGGAAAGAGGGGGACCGGTACGCCTGTGCCACAAATGGTCACTGTTCCATTGGTGCCCGGATCCGGTGGAACCCCACCGGCCTGGGTAACGACGAAGTTGATCGAGGTGCTCGCAGTGTTTTCCACCGGACAGTTGCCATCGTCCGCGGAAACGAGCACGTTCACCGGGGAGTAGGCTGCATCGGCGGTCCAGCAAATGGTCCCGGTGGCAGGGTTGGTACCTGTTACGGTGAATGTGGAACCCGGTAACAGCAAGCTGGCCGTGGATACCACTTGAAGCACCGTGCCGGGGTCGAGGTCGGAGAACAATATGTCCACGCAAACGAACGCTCCATCGCACAGCTCAATGGAGTTCGGTCCTGTTACCAGGAAGGTGTTCGCCCCCCCCGTTACACCGGATATACCATTGGTCACCGGCACGTTCCCCGTGCAGGGCAGCACCACGAACAACTCATCGCGCATCACTGAACCGATCAGGATGCCGTTGCTATCGTACTCCTCCACGAGCACGGTTATCACATAGTTGCCGATCAGGGTGGGGGTGAAGGACAATTGCCCGGTGTTCGGATCAAGGGTGATGCCTGGAGCGGGCACAGCACCGGTGTTCACGCCGCTGTATGTCACGGGTGTTCCCGCGGCCGACTGGGCGGAAACCAAGGAATACACGAGGGTGTTGCCGTCAGGCTCCGTAACGCCGTAGTTGTAGTTCACCGGTTGGTTCACGCACACGTACGGAAGGGACTGGTCGGTGAACACGGGCGAATTGTTGCACGGAGCTGTGGCATTGTCCAGTGTGGACTCCAGATACAGACCCGGTGAGCCCACAAGGTTGAGCGTGCCCGCGCGGCAGCATAGATCCCAGCCGATCGTCCAGTCATTGCATGGAGGCAGGTTCACCACCACGGTGAACGTGTACAGCTCCATGCCCGGTAACGCACCCCCATTACAGGTGCTGTTGATCATCTGGGCTGCGCAGAGCTGGCTCACTTCGATCGGCGCGGGGACCGGCAGCCCGGAAACCGTGAACGACAGGCCGCAGTCGCTGTTGAAGTAGAGATCCTGCGGGATCATCGGATTCCCCGCACAATCCACGAAGAGATCGAGGGTCACCGCGTAGCTCGTTCCCCCCAAACACTCGTACGTGATGCTGCCCCCGGCGAAGTGCCCCGCATGTGCGGCATGGCCCATGCTCACGAACATCGCACCAGCGATGATCGTGCGGAAAAGGCGTGGGCTACGGTGGGGCATGAGGCGTGCCTACGAAAAAAGCTGACGAAGGTATCGCGCGTACGCGAGGCAAGTCCAGTGTTTTCCCGCGCCGGTTACGCAAGTCGAGTTGTTCATGCCACGACCGGTCAGCCATAATATCACGGTAAGGTATCGCGTCGGGATCCGGCCGGAATGCCCGGCTACATTTGGCGCCCGCTTTTCAGGAAGGGGTAGCCCACCATACCGATGACCAGAACTCTCCGCAACCTCGGCCTGCTCGCTTCGGCTCTGGTCGTGCATGCTTCCAGCGCACAGGTCGACACCTCGCTGTACGCACCCATTGATACCAGCCGGAACGCCAACGCCCGGGCGCCCATCTATTCCATCGATGCGCAGGAACTGGATGAGTCGTTGGGTGCACAGGACATCAGTGGTGTGCTGCAGAGCTCGCGCGATGTGTTCACCTCCACAGCAGGGTTCAACTTCGGGAATGCGCGCTTCCGCATCCGTGGCTACGACGGTGAGAACACCTTGGTAACGATCAATGGTGTGTTGATCAACGACCTGGAGAACGGTTACGCGCCCTGGACGTTGTGGGGCGGATTGAACGATGTGACACGGTGGATGCGCACTTACAGCGGCGTGGCGGCCTCGCGCGAAACCTTTGGCAGCGTTGGTGGCCATACGGAGATCGGCATGCGCGCCAGCGAACTGCGTAAAGGCTTGCGGGCGAGCGTGGCGTTCAGCGATCGCAGCTACCGCCAGCGTGTGATGGTGACCTACAACACCGGCATGCAGGCCAATGGTTGGGCGTTCAGCGTTAGCGGAAGCCGGCGCTGGGCCAAGGAAGGGTATGTGGAAGGCACGAGCTACGATGCGTGGGCCTACTTCCTCGGGGTGGAGAAGAAGATCAACGATCGCCATAGCCTCGGCTTCACCTACTTCGGTGCTCCGATCGTGCAAGGGCGCCAGGCCGCTGCCACGCAGGAGGCGTACGATCTCACCGGCAGCAACTATTACAACCCCAACTGGGGTTTCCAGGACGGCGAGAAGCGCAATGCGAAGATCAGCTTCGACCACAAGCCCGTTTTCCTGCTCACGCACAACATGAGCATGGCCAACAACGCCAAGCTCCAGACAACGGTGCTCTACACCTTCGGCCGCGATGGGCTTACCAACCTCAACTGGTTCGATGCGCGTGATCCCCGTCCTGATTACTACCGCTACCTGCCGAGCTATTACGACCAGACCGATCCCACGTACGCGAACGAGCTCGCGGGTATGTGGGCCAACAACTCCGAGGTGAGCCAGATCAACTGGGACCAGCTTTATTTCGCCAACGGGAAGAATTTGTACTCTGTGGTGGATGCTGAGGGCGTCGCTGGCGACATTGTCTTCGGGGCGCGCAGCAAATACATCGTTGAAGAGCAACGCACGGACCCCACGCGTTGGGGTATCAATACCGTCTGGAACAAACCAATGAAGGCGAACGGCCACCTCACCGCCGGTGCCAGTTGGAACCGCCAGGTCAGCCACAACTATAAGTTGATCAACGACCTGCTCGGTGGCGATTTCTGGTTGGATCTGGACCAGTTCGCCCTCCGCGACCTGGATGACCCCAGCGCCGCCAACAACGACCTGAACACGCCCAACCACGTGGTGCGCGACGGCGATCGCTTCGGCTACGACTACGAGATGCACGTGAGCAACATCAATGCGTTCGGCCAATACGAGCACACCTGGAGGAAGCTGGAAGCTTACTTGGGCGCGCACGTGGCCAACACAACGTTCTTCCGTGAAGGCAACGTGATCAATGGCCGCTTTCCAACCTCCAGCGAAGGTGTTGGTGACAAGCACGGCTTCCTGCACGGCGGTGTGAAGGCGGGCGCGGTTTACAAGCTGACCGGCCGCCACTACATCACTGCGAACGCGGCGTTCATGTCCCGTCCGCCCATTGCGCGCAGCGCATACTTCAGCGCACGCACGCACGACGGCACGATCGACGGCCTCACCAATGAGAAGGTGAGCAGCCTCGATGTGAACTACCTGCTCCGCGCACCTAGGATCAAAGGCCGCCTCACAGCGTACTACGCCAAGTTCGCCGACCAGATCTGGAGCCGCAGCTTCTACCACGACGAGTACCTCACGCTCATCAACTACACCATGACCGGTGTTGACCAGACGCACATGGGCATCGAGT